>SKVA01000060.1 GCA_007129695.1 Spirochaetaceae bacterium
CGGCGTGACCGGATGGTTCCCGCTCGGGATGACGACTTCGGTCGGGCACGCTTCGCTTGCGCCCTTCGGCCGAATTCTGGACACGGCGCACCACCTGATCCTGCCGTGGTTCACGGTCGGGCTCTTTCCGTTTCTGGTACTGACCAGTTCGCTGATCGGCCGACTGAACGAGCTTGGCGACGCGCCGATAGTCACCGCCGGGATCGCGCGCGGACTGTCACGGCGGCAGGTGTTCACCCATCACCTACGCCGACCGCTTCTGGCGACGCTGGTGGAGCAGCTTGCGTCGTCGATGCCGATCATCGTGACGTACCTGGCGTTGGTGGAGAGCGTCTACCGCTACACCGGACTCGGCTTCTTCCTGATCCGACCGTACACCGGATCGGGATGGTGGAGCGTCTCAGACCACCTCATCGTGTCGCAAGCAGCCCTCGTCTACATCGCCGTCTTCGCGGTCTGCGCTCAGTTTCTGTGTCGGTTGGCCGAGCTCATTCTGATTCCGCAGCTTCGCCACTCTGAGGCCGACGGCGAACCGCCCGCCACGCGGTTGATTCTTGCTGCGGCGGCCGGCGGCGTCGTCATCGGAGTCGCGCTGACGCTTCTTCCCCCGTTCGCTCCGGTTGCCGGCTGGGCGGGGTCGGTTGTCTCGATCGCGCCGGCGCTGGTCGCAGTCGTCGTCATCGCGCGTGCACGACGGCCCGAACGCGAGCCGGGCGAAAGCTCGGCTTCGATGACGCCTGACCGGCGCAGGGTCGCCGATCCGGATGACCGCGAACCTCGAACCAAGACGCTTCGTGAGGCGGTACGGGCGACCGGTCGTGCTCTGCGCCGGACGGGCAATCGGCTGTCACTCTCTGCCCGGCACAATCGGACGACAGCGATTCAGATAGCCGTCGCAGCCGGACTCCTTACGGCGCTGCTGATTGCCGGCTGGATCGTGCCTCCACCGGCGCCGCTGCCGTCGATGGCACGCGTCAACCCGTCCATGATTCCCCTTGGACAGAGGATCACGTTTCACGCGCTCACTGCGCTCGCCACCGCGCGAAGCGTAGTCGCGGTCGCGGCCGTCGCGGCGATCGGGGTGCTCGGCGGAGCAGTCGCGGCGGTCGCGACGACGTACGCTCGACCGCCCTTGATCCATCGTACGATCGGTGTCGTCGGTTTGTTCCCGACCGTCCTGATCGTCGTGATGCTTCTGAGCGTGGTCAGCGGATACGCGGCGTTCTTCTACGCGTTTGTGTTCGTCGCAGCAGTGCGTTCGTATCATCGGCTCCGCGATACGCTCGACCTCCTTCGCCAGGAGCACTTCACCACGTACAGCACGGTCCTGGGAAGGGGAATCGTCCACCAGACGATCTGGCATATCGCGCCTAACCTGCGAAAGCTGCTTCTCAGCTCGACCATCGCATCGTCGGCCGATCTGATCGTGCTGCGGGCCAATCTCCGCTTCGTCGGCACGTGGATCCCGCGTGGAGTCGCTGAGGCCGACGCCAGGGTACCGGGCTTCCTTGAGGAGCTGTCTCGACTGATGTACAACGTGAACTGGGGCAGTGCCGTTCAGGCGGGTGTCGGAGGGTTCGTCAGGGGGTACTACCTGCCGGTGGTTTTCCCGGTAGCGGTTCTGCTACTGACGGTGCTGCTCCTGCGCGCGCTCGCCGGCGCGATCGAACGATGGGAGCGCGTGTGACCGGTTACCGAACGCACCGGCTCAGACTCGTGAAGGCCGTACTGATCGCGCTGATCACCCTGGTATCGGCGCCGGTTCACGCCGATTCGTGGCCGACGTTCGGGCCCTGGATCGATACACTCGGCAACTCGAGTGGCTGGAGAGCCGAACCCGACGGTTCGCTCGTGACGGTCGTAGCCGCTGAGGGGGGGCGCGACCACGCGTCGCGGTCGATCGTGATGATCCGCGCGGCGGGGCCGTCGGAGATCTCGGTCTACACCTTGCTGACGTGGGACGACGATCCCGATCTACGGGTGCAGAGGGCCGATATCGCGCCCGTCCGGGACGGGTACCTTGTCGCCCTGTCACTCCTCACACACGGATCCGACGGCGATACCCCGCCCGGCCGGACGATCCGACTCTATCGATACGACGACCATGAGGCGTCCCGGCAACCGACTGCGCGCCCGGCAGCCGGCTTCGATACTCCCGATGCGATGATCGACCTTGGAGCGCCGGGCCCGGAGATGAGCTGGCAGCTCTCCGCCGATGAATCCGGCACCGAACTCTACTGGAGTCGTCCCGACGGACACGGCGGGTACGAGCTGCTCCGTCGTCGGGTATCCGACAGGCTCGTGGTCGGTGATCCCGAGAAGGTTCACACCGCGGCGCACCCGATCGTCGAGCTGCAGGTTATCCGATCCGATCCGATGCGATCGAACAGCGTGCTCGTATGGGTCGAGTCAGACGGTCGGCAGCGGACGCTCGCTTCGGCGGAGATCGCCGGCGGTGACATCACGATCGGTCCGCGCGTGTCGATCGGGCAGGCCGCGCTCTACTCGCCAGGTCTGCGTATGCCCGATTCGTTGATCGGGCCAGGGATTCGGCCGGGGCTGCGCCCATCGGTAAGCGGCGCTCTGACAGACGGGCGTCTTGTCGTTGCAGCGGCGCACATCGAGCGGTCGCAGAGCGCGCTGTCGGTGTTCTGGACAGGGCTTGCATTGCACGAACTGCGCTTCGACGGAACCCCACCACAGCGACGATGGATCGTCGAACCGGCGCCGGCGGCGCTCTTCTCATTCCCGACGATAGCGTTGGAAAGCGGCGCCCCGACCGTGCTGTTTCTCCACGATCGCGTCGGAGCTGGAGGTGGCAGCGACGTCTACCTCTGGCGCGAAGGAGACGGCGGCGATGCTCGTGCGCGCAACCTATCGGCTACGCCGCGCCGAGTGGTCGCGCCGGGGCTGGCGCGCCACGACGACGGCGTGATCATGACGTGGTTCAGCGAGCAGCGGATCGGGTTTGCACCATCGGTTCGCACCGATACTTCAAGCGCGCTTCGATCTCGCCTGCCGATCACGATGGAAGGCGATGCGGCTGAGACCGTCGTCTCGGCGCTCCTCGCGCTTCCGGTCGCATCGGTCGTCTCGGTCTACTACGCGCTCGTGGCAACCGCACCTGCGCTCATCAGCGTGATGGTCATGATCGCGGCATTCCATCGCTTCAGACCCGATGCGATGCGGCGCCACGGCGCGTTCGTCGTCGCGCTCATGTACGCATATTGCGTCGCTGTGTACGGAAGAGTACCGTGGTCGTTCGCTCCGGCGCCGGCGACGGTGCTGCCGGTCATAGGACTGGCTGCAGTCGCTCTCCTGGGACTGTTGGGCTGGTACCGTCAGGCAGAACGACGGTCGCTCCCGACGCCGGCTGAGTGCACGGGCGCGATCGCGATCGCGCTCGTTGCCCCTGCGGCGTCGACCGCGTTCTCGCTTGTGATGGCCACGTTCGGCGAAACCGGACCGATGCCGCTCATTCTGGGCGGTTGACCGGAAGCGATTGGCTACGAGCGGGCCGGATCGACGACCGGGGTCGTGAAATCGACGAAGATCATCGCGTCGGAAAACTGACGAAGCTCGAGAACCCAGTCCAGAAACTTCTCTGCTTCGGTCCGCACCGCGAACGGTCCCAGCCGCAGGCGGTAGTAGATTGTACCGTTGATCTCCCGAGTCATTATGCGGGTTCCCAGCTGCCGCTCCGCGAGCGTACGCTGCGCCTGTTCCGCGGTGTCAAGATTCGGAGAGCTGATGACCTGGACCCAGTACGCCTGCGGCGCAGTACGCGGCGCGGGAGCCGGTACGGCGCGGGGCGCCGATGCCGGAGCGGCGACCACAGAAGGGGCCCGGGGCGCAGTGGCAGGCGTCGCGGGCTGTCGGGCCGCAGCGGGCTGTGGAGCGGGGGCGGCGGTTGGCGCCGGGGCTGGGGCTGGGGCTGGATCAGCGCGCGGCACCGCCGGCACGGCTTCCACGGCGACACGACGCGTATCGGTTGGAGCCGCCGGTCCATCCTCGGGAGCACGGGTCGCCGGACTGGCAGGCGGATCGACGGTCACGCCGTAGGTGACCTCGAAGCTGTCGTCGCGCCGCACGGAGTCATCCGCAACCCGATCGAGGCCCGGCCGATCGGACAGGCCCTGCAGGAAGTCGAGCGGCTCCCACTCAAGACCTCCGGTTCGTCGGGCGTCGGCGACGGGTACCGAGTCGTCGCGTGGATAGAAGAGCCACAAGCCGACGCCGATCGTCACGGCCAGAACGACAGATACACTCGCGACTATGAGAAGAACCTTCCGCTGTTCCATGCTCCATCCGATCACGAGATCGGAAGAAAGCCCTCCAGCTGCGAGAGCAGCCGCTTCCGATCGTCGTCGTTTTGTACACTTTGAATGTCGGCATGCGACTTCGAATGTTGAGGATCAACGTCGCGCTGCGCGCGCAAACGCTTGAGAACGTCTCGGAGCCGGGCGCCGTCGCGCTCGCGTGCCCGCCGAAGCCGCGTGAGAAACGGTGAGCGAACGTAGATGACCGTGTCGCACAGCTCGTCGAGGCGCATCCGAACGAGGATCGCCGCGTTGATCACGACGCCGGGGGGCGGCTCGGCGGCCGATCGCAGCGCGTCGATCCGCTCGCGCACATCGGCGACCATCACCGGGTGCACGATCGCCTCCAGCCGCGCGAGCGCAGCACGGTCGCCAAACACGATCCGTCCGAGCGCCTTCCGGTCGATCCGACCGTCGTCGCCGCGAACCGCCGCGCCGAACTCGTCGATCACGCGCGCCTCCTCGGAGAGAAGCGCGTCGTGACCCACGCGGTCGACGTCGATCTCGACAAAGCCGCGCTCGACGAGCAGCTCGGTGACCGTGTTCTTGCCCGAGCAGTACTTACCGGTCACGCCGACGACGATCAATGCATCGCTCCCCAGCTCGCACCGCGCTCGACCGATACGCCGAGCGGTACGGAGAGCGACACGACCCCGGTCATGACGTTGCGGAGCATCGCGTCGACCTCGTCGGCTTCGTCGGCCGGACACTCGAGGATGAGCTCGTCGTGCACCTGCAGGAGCATCCGGCACTGGAGGTCGCTCTTGGCAAGGCGTGCCGAGAGTTCGATCATCGCGCGCTTCATGATGTCGGCGCCGCTCCCCTGAATCGGCGTGTTCACCGCCACCCGCTCGCTCGCCGACTTCACCGTCTGGTTCCTGCTCGCGATGTTCGCAAGGTAGCGTCGCCGGCCAAGAATCGTCTCGACGTAGCCGCACGCCTCGGCTTTCGCGACGGTCTCGTCGATGAACGCCTTGATCCGCGAGTAGGTCGCGAAGTACGCCTCGATGAAGCCGGCGGCCTCGGTCCGTGAGATCTGGAGCTCGCGCGCGAGGCGGAACGCGCTCATTCCGTACATCACGCCGAAATTGATCGTCTTCGCGATCCGCCGCTGCTGCGCGGTGACCTCCCCGGCGTCGACCCCGAAGATGAGCGCACCGGTGTGCCGGTGCACATCGATCCCGTCGGCGAACGCCTTCTTCAGCCCCGGATCGTTGGAGAGGTGCGCGAGGATCACGAGCTCGAGCTGCGAGTAGTCGGCGCTGACGAACACCCACCCGTCGCGGGGCACGAACGCTGTCCGGATCCGTCGACCCTCGTCGTCACGGATCGGGATGTTCTGCAGGTTCGGGTCGGTCGAACTCAATCGCCCGGTCGCTGTGCCGGTCACGTTGAAGTGCGTGTGAACGCGGCCGGTGTCGGGATCGACCATTCCGGGCAGCGAATCGACGTACGTGCTCTTGAGCTTCGTGAGCATCCGGTAGCGCAATACCAACTCGGGCACGGGATCGTCTCCGACCAGATCGCTCAGGACGCTCGTGTCGGTCGAGTACCCGGTCTTGGTCTTCTTTCCGGGGTTGAGCTTGCGCTCTTCGAAGAGCACGTGCTGGAGCTGCTTCGTCGACGCGATGTTGAACTCGTGCCCGACCAGATCGAAGATCTGCCGCTCGACGCGCGCTATCTCCGACTCGAGCTCGCCGCTGAACTTCTCGAGCTCGAAGACGTCGAGCCCGATGCCCTCGAGTTCCATGTCGGCCAGGATCGGCAGGAGCTTCATCTCCAGGTCGAAGAAGAGCGAATCGACCTCCTCCTGCTTCAAGAGCGGCTCGAGCACGCGATAGAGGCGCAGCGTCACGTCGGCGTCCTCGGCGGCGTACTCGGTCGCGCGGTCGAGCGCGACGGTATCGAAGGTCGCCTCCTGTTCGCCGCGCTTCGCCTTGGGCACGACCTGGTCGTAGTGGACCGTCTCGTAGCCGAGGTAGTCGCGGGCCAGATCGTCCATCCCGAGCTTGTTCGATTCGGTGTCGAGCAACCACGCGGCGATCATCGTGTCGAACCACGGGTTCGCGATCCGCACGCCCCAGCGTTGGAGCACCTTGAAGTCGTACTTCAGGTTCTGGCCGACGACGCGGAGCTTCGGGTCTTCCAGCAGCGCCTTGAGGCGATCCTTCACGCCGGCGGCCGGCAGGACCGGGCCGTCGGGACCGTGGAGCGGGATGTAGCACGCGGATCCGCGCTCGACCGCGAGCGAGAAGCCAACCGGCTCGGCGCGCAACGCGTTGAGACTGGTCGTCTCGCTGTCGAACGCGACGACGCCGGCGTCGCGCGCGCGCGCGCACCAGCGGTCGAGCGCGTCGAGCGTGTCGACGAGCTCGTACTCGCCCTTCTTCGCGTCCTCGGGATCGGGCGTGTAGCCGTAGAACGCGGGACGGCGAAACTCGACGGCCTCGGTCGTGTCGGCGGCGCCGGTGGTGTCGGCCCCCGCGCCCCGGCCCGGCACCCCTCGCCCCGGGACGCCCGCCGAGTCGCGACGCAAGGTCGCCTCGTGCGCCTGCGCGTCGGTCGCGCCCGACGGATCGAGCGTGGCCGCGGGGTCGGTGAGCCAGC
>SKVA01000482.1 GCA_007129695.1 Spirochaetaceae bacterium
AAGTGGGTTCGCGACAACCTGGGGCTCTTCCGCACGCACGACGAAGCAGAGGCGCGCGCCGCCGCGCTCCCCGACAACGGCGACGTCTACCTGGTTCCCGCGTTCGCCGGGCTTGGCGCGCCCCACTGGGCGCACGGGATTCGCGCGACGATTCGCGGGCTATCGCGTTCGTCGTCGGCCGATCACGTGATCAGGGCCGCAATCGAGAGCATCGCGTTCCAGGTCGACGACCTGGTGTCCAGGATGAACGAAAACACTGCGGTGCGCATGCGGGACCTCCGCGTCGACGGCGGCCCGACGCGCAACCGCTTTCTGATGCAGTTCCTGGCAGACGTCGTGGATAACCCCGTCCGCGTCGCGTCGGCCGAAGAGATCTCCGCGCGCGGCGTCGCGTTCTTTGCTGGACTTGCGACCGGGGTCTACCGCGACCGCGCCCACCTGCGCGATCTGTCGCGGTTCGCCGAGTCGTACGCACCGGCGATCACGGCGCAGACGCGCGAGTCGCTACGCGCCGGATGGCGACGAGCGATCGAAAGCGTGCTCCACGAAGCGCCATGAAGGTCGAGTGACAGATAGCCGCTCGACCGGTGTTCGAGCGATATGCAGCGCATCACGATCGTCGGAGCCGGCGTCGCCGGACTGTCGGCGGGAATCTACGCCGCCCGCAGTGGCTTCCAGACAACGATCCTCGAGCAGCACCGTGTGCCGGGTGGGCTGTGTACCGGCTGGAACCGGACGATCCGCGGCAATCGCTACACCGTCGAAGGCTGCATGCACTACGTGCTCGGGCTCACAAAGGGTGCCTTCCGCACGATGTGGGACGAGCTGGGGATCGATCGCAACGTGGAGCCGGTCACCGAGCTGTTCACGATCGGCCGTGAGCCGCAGCGGCGCACGATCCACTGCACAACGGCGAAAACCAGACGACGCGGCGACGGATCGATCGCGGTGTGCGCGGATGCGCGCGAGCTCGGGCGTCGGATGCTCGATCGCTCTCCGGCGGACCGACGCGCGATCGAGCGGTTCGTCCGGGATATCGAGCTGTTCGCCGGCTACGACCTGCCGGCGGACACGCCGGCGGAGATCGCCCCGTACCGACGAATCGCGACGCTCCTGTCGCGCCTGGGCGCGGCGTACGGAGAGTTCCTGGTGCGTTTTCTGGCAACCCGGTTCACGTCGACGCGGGCGTACGCACGACGCTTCCGCGACCCGCTCCTGCGTTGGAGCGTCGCACGGATGGGCGGCTACCCCGACTACCCGGCCGCGTGGACGCTGTTCGTGCTGTCGCGATTCCACCGGGGTGAGGCGGGCTTCCCGCACGGAGGGTCGCTCGGGCTCGGTTACGACTTGGAGGAGCAATTCCTCAGGCTCGGCGGAACGATCCGCTACCGCGCGGCGGTGCGCGGGCTTACCACACAGGACGGCCGGGTAACCGGAGTCGTACTCGACGACGGCAGCGTCGTCGACAGCGACGCGGTCATCTGCGCGGGCGACCTTGCGGCCGCGACGAATTGGGCGGTTACAGCCGGAATCGGCGTCGCGGCTCAGCGGCGGATGATCCGACGGCTATCGCCCGCGACCGCGGTAGCGCAGGTATCACTCGCTGTCCGTCGCGTCGCGTCGCCGGCTGAACCGGTTGAGCCCACGAAGCAACGCAGCAGGGTCATCTACCCGTCCGGCGGCGACGGCGGAGCCTTGTGCGGGCCTCAGGTCAGCCGGATCGTGCTTCGCGACTACGGGTCCGACCCGATCGCGGCGCCAGATGGGTCGAACCTGATCACGTGCCAGTTCGAGACCGACTTCGCGCGGTGGTCCGACCTTGGTCGCACGAGCTCGCGCTACCGGGCAGCGAAGGAGGCGCTGGCCGAGCGCGCGGTCGAACTGGTGCGCGCTGTCTGGCCCGATCTGATCGGCCCGACGACGGTCGTCGACGTGTCGACGCCGCTCACGACCGAGCGGTACACTGCAAACGCGTCAGGCAGCTCGCAGGGGTTCCGTCCCGACCGGCACGGCTTCGCGTACGCGGTCTGCTATCGGGCACGGCGAGGAAGCGGGCTCTACTTCGCGGGCCACTGGCTGTGCCCCGGAGGCGGGATCCATCGCGCCGCGCAGAGCGGCCGGTACGCAGTCGGACTCCTCTGCCACGATGCCGGCGTGCGGCCGGCTACATCACAAGCCGAACCGTCGTCCCGCCGTTCGACTCGAGCTCGAGTGCCCATCCTTCCGCCTCGACGATAGTCTCCATCAGGCGCGTGCCAAAACCGTCGGTCTCTACCGACGGGGGCAGTCCAACGCCGTTGTCGGCGATCTCGAGAACCCTCGATCCGTGCTCGAACCGGGTCCGGACGACGACCCGCGGATTGGCGATGCCCGTGAACGCGTGTTTCATCGTGTTGGTCAGCGCTTCGTTGAGAACGAGCCCGCAGTGGAGCAGTTGGTCGCGCGACAGGTCGAGGTCACCGACTTCGTTCACGACTGCCACACGGGTGCTCCCGTTGGCGAACGCGTCGCGGACCGAGTCGATGATACCCTGAACGTAGAACTGGAACGACTCGGCATCGGTCGGCCGGTAGAGCCGCTCGTGCGACAGGCTCAGCGCGCGAATGCGCAGGATCAGATCCGACAGGAAACCGCGCAGCGTGTCATCGCCGGTCTCATCGCGCTGAAGGCTCACAAGCGAACTGAGCAGCTGCAGATCGTTCTTCACGTGGTGATGAGACTCACGGACCAGGAGTTCGTTCGCGTGCGCTCGATCGCGGTAGCGATCGCGACTCCCGACCAGGTCGCGAAGCGCAGGCAACAGCAGCAGGAGACCGGCGAACAGCGCGAGCGATATCGCGAGCGCGATGGTCTCGGGCCCAATCGGCGCCTGAGCCGCCGCGCCTGTTCCAACCAGATGGACGAGCGACGTGATCCGCCTGATCGTCATCAGCACGATCGCGACGACTATCAGAGCCCACGCAAAGGTGAAGCCCGATCGATGTATTAGCACGATCGCCATCACCGCCGCAGCGAGCTGCAGCACTATCGATACGATCAGCAGAGCGACAACCGGACTGCACCACATAGGCGACCCCCGATTGAGTGTAGCGTACCGGTAGAAACTCCACCAGACTCAGACGGATCGGTCGCTCGCGATTTCCGGAGCGGGACCTACGCCTCCACGCTGACCATCCGGTGACCTTCGGCGTCGCTCTGCGCGTAGGCAAAACCGGGAAGAAGCGCGGCGGCGGCGACCTCCCCCTTCGTCGTCAGCGCGAGGAGCGCGAGCTGCTGATCGGGTCGCGGGCTCAGCCGATCGCGGATCATATCGATCACCGACCGGCACGCGTCGAGCGGTGATGCGCCGCACCGCATCCGTTCGACAACCAGGGCGCTCGCCGCAACGCGCATCGCGAGCTCGCCGTGGCCGGTCGCCCCGGCCGCACCGACCTCTCCGTCGACGTAGAGGCCCGAGCCGATGATCGGCGTGTCTCCGACACGGCCGTGGAGCCGGTTCATGAGCCCGCTCGTCGACGACGCGCCGGCGATGTGGCCGGAAGGGTCAACCGCCAGGGATACCACCGTGTCGTGGCTTTCGAAGTTGGGCGTGCCGGCCCGGGCCTCACGCTGCTTCGCCTCATAGAGCGCGAGCGTGTCGGCGGTCAGGAGGCGCTCGCGCTCGAATCCGACCGACAGCGCGAACTCGAGCGCGCCGTCGCCGGCAAGGAGCGCGTGCTCGCTGCGCTCCATGACAGCCCTGGCGACCGACACGGCGTGCACCACGCCCTCGAGCGCGGCGACCGATCCGCACCGGAACGCATCGTCCATGATCGCCGCGTCGAGCGTCACGCGGCCGAGCCGGTCGGGGTAGCCACCACGGCCAACCGACCGCACGTCGGGGTCCGATTCAACGTGCCGAACCGCGGCTTCGACCGCGTCCATCGCCGATCCGTCGCCATCGCGCGCGGACAGAATCGGCCACGCGGCCCGGTTCGCGGACAGCCCGTGCGGCCACGTCGACACGATCGTCGGGATCATCGGCAACTACTGCATATCCTGCGGCGTCATCGTGATCTCTATCTCGGCGCCGTTCGCGGTAACCGTGGTCGTGAAGCCGTCGGGAGACTCGAGCTCGGCCTGACCGAGCGAGAACGCGATCGTCGTAACCGGTCCGCCGACGAGCTGCAGGTCCGCGGTGAGCCGATCCTCGACGTTACTGACGGTCCCGGAAACGGCCGTGTAGGGAACCTCGGTCTCATCGGCGAACTCGGTGATGTCAAACCCGTCCATCCGAATCACCTCGGCCTCCATGTCGATCGTGACGCCCTCCATCTCCTGGCCGAACGCGGCACCGATCGACACCATGAACACCGAGATGAACCCGACCGTGAACGCCTCTTTGGCCTCGTCGACGGTTACCGCCGGGCCGTTGGCCGAACCGGCCGAGCCCCTACCGCCCCCGCACGCGGCGAGCGCAACCGCTATGAGCACGACGACGCCGATGCGTCCAATCTTCTGCGTATACCCAATCATCTGATCTCCTTGTTTGCCCACGCAGCGTTTGGCGTTTGCCCCCCACGCGGGCTCCGTCTATAGTACGAATAAACCAACCGATTGTGAGGACGACATGGTAGAGCCAAACCGCTACACCCTCCTGCTGAAACCCGACCTGAAGAGCCTGACCTTTGCCGGCGACGTGCGGATCGACTTCGATCCGACCGCCCCGCCCCCCGACGAGGTCCGCCTGGACGCGCTCGACCTCTCCGTGACGAGCGTCGAAGTCGTTTCGGACGGGGCGAGCTCGCCGGTCGGGTTCCGTCACGACGGCGACACGCTGGTGATCGACATCGGCTACGACGATCGGCCGTCGGGCGCGTTCTCGCTTCGGATCGTCTACACCGGTGAGATCAACGACAAGATGGCCGGCTTCTACCGCAGCCGCTACACGGTGAACGGAGAGGAGCGCTTCCTCGCGATCACGCAGTTCGAGGAGCACGACGCGCGCCGCGCGTTCCCGTGCGTCGACCACCCCGCGGCGAAGGCGGTCTTCGACGTATCGATTCTGACGCAGAACGGTGACCTGGCGATCGCGAACACGCCCGCGATTTCGGTGGAGGAGCGCGCCGACGGCACGCTCTACCGGTTCGAGCCGACCCCGCCGATGTCGACCTACCTGGTCTTCTTCGGCGTCGGTCCGTTCGACACGCGTAGCGACGACAGCTGGCGCGTCCCGATCCGCGTCGCGGTCTCTCCCGGAAAGGGAGAGTTCGCGAGCGAGTCGTTGGAGTACGCGCGCAAGTCGCTCTCGTTCCTGGAAGAGTACACCGGAATCCCCTACCCGCTCGGCAAAATGGACCTGATCGGCGTGACCGACTTTTCGTTCGGCGCGATGGAGAACTTCGGCGCGATCTCGTACCGCGAGAACTACGTGCTCACGTACCCCGACGATACCGGCAAGCGCGAGACCGAGCGGATGATGGGGATCACCGCGCACGAGGTCGCGCACATGTGGTTCGGCGACCTGGTGTCACCGGCCGAGTGGAAGTACGTCTGGCTCAACGAGGCGTACGCGACGCTCTTCGGCAACGTCACCTCCGACCACTGGTACCCCGAGTGGCGGCTCATGGACTCGATGCTCCTTGCGACGTCGGGAGTCGCGATGGAACGCGACTCGTACGCGCGAACAATCCCGATCGAGTTCACCGACGGCACCGAGGTCGAGATCGACGCGTCGACCGCGCCGATCATCTACCAGAAGGGCGCCGCGGTGCTCGCGATGGTGCAGGCGTACCTGGGTACCGACGCGTTCCGCGCCGCGACGCGTGCGTTCCTCTCCGCGTACTCGTTCGATTCGGCGAACACCGAGCAATTCATCTCGGCGTTCGCGCGCGGTGCTGGCGCGTCGGCCGAAGACGTTGGCGCGATGCTCCGCGGCTGGATCAGACGGCCGGGACTACCGGTCGTCACCGTCGCGCGCGACGGCGACACGGTCCGCCTGACACAACGACGATTCGCGTATGCCGGCGGTGAGACCGCGTCACCCGGGGCGGACACCGACGACGCATGGCCGATCCCGATCACCGCGCTACTGTCGACCGACGCGGTCGAGCCGGCCGGGCGTCGCGTGATGCTGGCAGATAGTGAAGGCTCGTTCGACGCGCCTGGGGCCGAGTGGATCAAGGTGAACGCGGCGCAGTCGGGGTACTACCGCGTCTTCTACCAGGATCCGGCCGACTGGGAGCGACTCGGCGCGGCGGCGGCCGCGAAGCAGTTGCCCGCGCGCGATCGTTTTGGACTCGTGAGCGACCTGGACGCGTTCGTCCGGGCGGGGATGGTCGACCTGGACCGGTACCTGGAGTACGTCGATCGCTACCTGCGCGGTGAGGACGACTTCCTCGTGCTCGTCGCGGTCGCGACCGCGCTGTCACGCTACGACGATCTGTTCGGCGGCTCCGACGGCGCGTCGACCGTCGCGTCGCGCGTACGCGAGGTAGGCTTGGCGGTCCTGGGGCCACACGCGAAGGAACTCCTGGCCGACCCGTACCCTGGTCAGGCGTACGAGGCGGCGCTCCTCCGCGACGCCGCGATAGGCGCGCTCGCGCAGTTCGGCGACCCGGCCGTCTCTGAGGCGTCGGTCGAGCGCGCGAGGCGGATCATGCGCGGAGAGCGGGTCCACCCCGACCTCTTCGCGTCGACGCTCGGGTGCGCGCTCGCCGCCGACCCGTCGATCGCGTCGTGGGCCAAAGAGCGCCTTGAGTCGCCCGACGTCACCGAGACGCGAACGGTGCAGCTGTTGACCGCTTTGGGCTCGGTCCGCGACCCGCAGACGATGCGCGAGCTCCTCGAGTACATGATGACGAGCGTTCCGTACCGCAACCGGCTCCACTTTCTGCGCAAG
>SKVA01000239.1 GCA_007129695.1 Spirochaetaceae bacterium
CACTGTTCGTCAAACAGATGCTGAGCTCTATGCGCCAGACCCTTGATCCCGGCAGCGACATGCTGTACGGTGGAATTTCCCAGGACATTTTCGAGGATATGCTCTACGAAGAGTACGCCAAAGTGATGGCCAAGACCGGAAGCCTGGGTATCGCCGAGCTGGTGTACGGGCAGCTGAAGTAATCTGTGGTTTATTCGTGGTATACTGCTGTATGAGAAAGTGTACGTTTGGTGAGCCCTCGTTTCAACCGCGTCCCGTTGTGCCTGTAACTGTTTTAATCGAAGGCAGTTACAGGACCGGTCTTTTCTCGGCGTGTTTGGCACGAAGTTTGCTAAAGTAGTTGCGGGAGCGACCAATGAAAACAACGCGCAACAAAGCGGCCTACCAGGACGACACGCTCAAGGCCTACTTTGATCAGATAAAGAAGACCCCCCTGCTGAGCTTTGAACAGGAAATCGAGCTGTCAAAGCGCATACAGAAAGGTGACATCACGGCGCGCCAGCAGCTGGTGGAGGCTAATCTGCGGTTGGTGGTGAAGATCGCCAAGGCGTACATGACCAACGATGTCGGTTTCCTCGATCTTGTTCAGGAAGGCAATCTCGGTCTGCTGAAGGCCGCCAGCAAGTACGACCATCGCAAGCAAGTGCGCTTCAGTACGTACGCATCGTGGTGGATCAAGCAGTCGATCACCCGAGCGCTGAGCAACAAGCGTCGCAGCATCCGGTTGCCGCACCGCAAAGAAGACGCGCTGCGCAAAATCCAGCGCGCGCACAACGCGCTCAGCCAGCGGTTCATGCGAAGGCCGAGCGTCGACGAAGTCGCCAAAGAGGTTGGCATGGAGAGTTCAGAGGTCGTTCAGATCATGAACATCGCGACTGGCCCGGTATCGCTCGACAGCGATCTCAGCAGCGACTCCGGCACACTGCACGACGTCTTCGAGGATTACAGCTACTCACCCGACACCGAGGTGATGAAAAAGGAGATGCGCCAGGAGACGCTCCGATTCCTCGAGCGCCTTCGCGAGAAGGAAAAGAAGATCCTGCTCTACCGCTTCGCGTTCTACGGCGGGAAAAAGTACACGCTGAAGCGAATCAGCGACGAGATGGGGATCAGCCCTGAAACGGTTCGCCAGATAGAGCTGCGCGCGCTGCGCAAGCTGCGCGAGCACTCATCGGAAATCGAGGAATTCGTGTACGGCTGACCTCAACCGTTGACGTCAATCGCTCGATCATATCTATTGAAGATGATGAGCGAAGACGGCGCAAAGAAAAACGGAAGATCATCCGCGGATCCGACGCAGGACGGTGCGCGCGGACCTGCGCCAACGCCACTCGGTGCACCGCGTCGCGCTCGAAGCGCGCGCGCGGCGTCCCGGCGCACGACGTCCGGGCGTGCGGGGAGGCGAACTACCGCCGCGCGCGAGGTTCGGACGCTCACGGTGCTGCTCGTCGCGATCGCGGCGCTCCTCGTTGTAGCGATCGCGCTGCTGCCGCCAAAGGTAGGCGATCCGCAGCCGGCGTCTCTGGCGGAGCCGGTGGAGGAACCTGTCGTGACCGTGCCGGCCGCGACGCGGAGTCCGGGCGGCGACTATTCTGCTCCGGACACCGGCGGTCGATCCGACGAACCGCGCGTTGCGACGCGCCCCGCCACTACGAGCGAGCCCGCTGCGGTTCCGCGTGCGACCGAGCCGGTCGCCACCGCGCGAGCGCTGCCGTGGTGGATGCCCGTCGATCTACCGGATCCCGCGCTGCGCGGAAGGTTGCATCTGATCCTTGACGACGCCGGGAACACGGGCGACGAAATGCCGCCGTTCCTGGGGCTACCGATCCCGTTCGCCGTTGCGGTGCTGCCCCAGCTGCCGTACTCGACCGATGCGGCGCGTCGATCGATTGCGGCCGGTAAGGAGGTCATCCTTCACCAGCCGATGGAAGCGATCGGAGGGGCCGACCCCGGGCCGGGATGGATCGGCCCTGGCCACTCGCGCGAGCAGATCGTCGCGACGCTGACGGCCAACCTGCTGTCGGTGCCCGGCGCGATCGGCGCGAACAATCACATGGGTTCGCTTGCGAGCAGCGACGAGCCGACGATGCGGCTGGTGCTCGACTTCTTCCACGCGAACGGGATGTTCTACCTGGACAGCCGGACGATCTCCCGTACGGTTGCGCGCCGGGTAGCGCGCGAAGTCGGCATCCCGTTCGCCGAGCGTAACGTGTTTCTGGACAATGTGCGCGAGCGCGACGCGATTCTGACCGCGCTTTCTCAAGCGCTCGAACTGAGCAACCGCGGTGAGGATGTCTTCATGATCGGGCATGTCACGGTGCCGCTCCTTGCCGACGTGCTGCGTGAGGCGGTTCCGGTGCTTCTTGGCCACGAGTACGAGTTTCGACCGTTGTCGACCGCGGTCCAGGTCTTCGGCGACGACACGGTTGCGGGGCGGATCCGGGACGGCTCCCGGTGACCGTACTCGGGATCGAGACGAGCTGCGACGAGTGTTCGGTGGCGGTCGTCGTCGACGGGGTACGCGTCCTCGGTCAGCGCACCGCGGTTCAACTGGAACAGCACGCCCCGTACCGCGGAGTGGTCCCTGAGATCGCGAGTCGCACGCACACGCAGTGGATAGTCGGCGTCTACCACGATGCGCTCGCCGCGGCCGGCATCGACGCCGATTCGCTCGATGCGGTGGCGGTGACGACCCGACCCGGGCTCGTAGGGTCGCTCGTGGTGGGCTTGAGCTTCGCGAAGGCGCTTGCGTACGGCCTTGGCGTGCCGCTGGTCGGGGTTGATCACATACTTGCGCACCTCTACGCACCGCAGTTGTCCACGCCGGTCGAGTATCCATTTGTCGGGCTTCTGGTGTCGGGCGGTCACACGATGATCGTCCGAGTCAGCTCACCGCTTGACGTCGAAGTGCTCGGTACGACGATCGATGACGCGATTGGCGAAGCGTTCGACAAGGTCGCCAAGCACTACGACCTCGGCTATCCGGGTGGCGTCGCGATCGACCTGCTGGCGCGGGAGGGCGACCCCGGCGTGTACCGGTTCCCCGACGCGTACCTGCACAAGGGCGACCACCGCTACGACGTGTCGTACTCGGGACTGAAGACCGCCGTGATAAACCAGCGCGACCAGTTCCGCACCGGCGGCGGCAGCGCGACGATGGCCGATCTGGCCGCCGGGTTTCAACGCGCCGCGGTCGATTCGGTGGTGAAGCGGACCCTCCGCGCGGTCGATGACACGGGACTGATCACGGTCGTCGTCGGTGGCGGGGTCGCCGCGAACAGCTACCTGCGCGCGTCGTTGCACGAGGCGGGCAGACGCAAGGGCCTTGACGTACGCTTCCCTCCGATGGAACTCTGCAGCGACAACGGCGCGATGATCGCGGGGCTCGGGTACCACCTTCTGGCGGCAGGAGGGCGTGACGGGCTCGACCTTGATGTGGCGGCTCGGGTGTCCGGGTTCCGCAGGCCGTATCCTTGAGAGTGGAGCAGGTATGAAGACGTACGATCTGGATAGCGCTATCCGTAAGGTGCCCGGGTTTCCCAAACCCGGGATTCTGTTCTACGACATCACCAGCGTCCTGATGAACCCCGAGGCGTTCTCCTTCTGCGTCGACGCGATGGTCGATCGCTACCTCTCGATGCCGATCGACGCGATCGCCGCGATCGAAAGCCGCGGGTTCCTGTTCGCGACGCCGGTCGCGCTTCGACTGAAGCTGCCGGTTATCCTTGTCCGCAAGGCGGGAAAGCTGCCTGGGGCGACGTACCACAAGACGTACGAGCTCGAGTACGGAAGCGATACCGTGGAAATACATCGCGACGACCTGAGGGCGGGCCAGAGAATCCTCATAGTCGACGATCTGATAGCGACCGGCGGCACGATCGCCGCGACTGCGGATCTGATCCGGGAGGCCGGTAGCGATGCGGTCGAAGCGTTTTCGGTGATCGGGCTGCCGTTCCTGCGCTACGAAGAGGCCCTGTCGCCGCTTCCAGTCCACACGCTGATCACCTACGACTCGGAGTGAAAAACGGGCAGCCCCGCGATGCGGAACCGCCCGTTATAGCTCCCCCGGCTGGACTCGAACCAACGACCTAGTGGTTAACAGCCACCCGCTCTACCAGCTGAGCTACAGGGGAATGCGGCCCAAAGATAGCCGCCGGCCGCACGATTGTCAATACCCGAATGGTGGTGCCGAAATTGTTGTTCGCGGCGATCGAGGCCGCCGTGCGGGCAGGGATCAGGCAGGTTCGACCGGGGTCGGCTCGTCGTGCGCGCTTCGTTCGAGCTCGCGCTGCGCGTGCGCATCGACGTACGCCCTGATCATGCTCTGGTGCGCGGTGGTGAGCTCGTCGAACGCAAGGCTCAGGCTCCGCTCGTTGCGGACAATGCCCGCGGGAAACGACAGTAGATGGTCTCCGATCCGTAGCGAACATACCGGGATCGAATCACCGACGTTGAGGTCCATCACCGATCGACGGTCGGTTGCGACGAACGACACACCTGCCGCCGACAGGTCTTCGATCTGGCCGAATACGAAGTCGAGCCGCTCGGGGTGAGTGAACACGAAGCCGACCCGGTCGATCCCGGTCGGCAGCAGCCGCTTCTCGCGTCGGGCATCCCCGATGTCGCGGTAACGCGCGACGAGCTCCTTCAGGCGCACGAGCTCGTGGCGATCATCGAGGTGCTCCCACATGATTCCGTTGACCTCGAGCGCCTGCGCCTTGTCCGCCTCGTCGGCGCTGAAATCGCCGCCGCGCAGCAGCACGAAGACGCACTGCTCGCGCGCCTTCGAATTGCGGAGGAATATCAGAAACGGCTTCCAGTGGCGCGGGAAGTCCTGCGCACTGAACAGCACGACATCAGGGTCGACCTCGTCGAGATTGTCCATCGCTTTGATCGGGTTGTAGTACTGGATGATCTCGGCCCCCCGCGGCATGAAGTGACGCCGGATGGTGGTCTTGATCTCATCGCGTTCGCAGACCAGCAGTATTCTCATTACTCGGTTCCCAGATTCGTCACAGCGTAGTCATGAATGTACCACACCGAGTCGTCTCTGCGAAGGAAGTACGTGTACCGCTTGACCTCGGAGAAGGTTGGCGATCGGAACACGAGGTTCATCACGACCGTAGCCTCGTGCTCGTCGTAGGTGGTGCGGATCATCCGGAACTCGTTCGGGATCGCAGAGAGATCGGGTTCGGCAAGTCTGCTCTGAAGCTGGCTACGGAACTCGTCGAGTCGTTGGCGCCGTGCTTCGGCGGAGAGCGCCCTGTACGCGCGTGCGCGCGCCGGATTCGACAGGAGCAGCCCTTCGATGTCCATGTAGAGGAAGAACCGGTTCCAGGCGCCCCGTTGGAGTCCGTCAAGAGCGAAGCGAACGACCTGGTCGGGCGGCAGCGCCTGCCTGCGGAGGATCGTGCCGGTTGCGTCATCGATCCTTGCGCGTTCGATGTCGGTCGATCCGAGCGCCGGCTGAACGGTCAAGCTGAGCGCGTTCGACGACGGCATGACGGTTGTACCCGAGACCAGATCGGGGTAGAAGCGCGCCTGGATCACGTAGATGCCCGCAGCGGGGATCACGACGTAGTCGCGCAGGTTTTCGACGAAGCTGAACGACTCGCCCGGTTCGATCGCCACATCCCGGTAGAAGATCTGTTGATTCGAAGTGCGCTGCGTGGTAAATTGCCGCGCGGGTCCGAGCGGCTGGTTTGTCAGGGTCGACACGTGAAAGTCGACGCTGAACATCCGGTTGTCCGCCAGTCGAAACCGATACGTGCCTGCGGAGTTGTTACTGATCGTGAATCGGATGAGTATTTCGCTATCCGGAAAGTAGATGTCCTTGTCCTCATACCCGATGTGTACCGCCACTGATTGCGCCACAGCGAACGCCGAGCCGGCAAGAACAAGCGCCAGCAACAGCGGGGTTCGGGGTGCACATCTCATCGCTTCCTCCTGCATGGGGGTGACCGTTGGCCGTCCGTGAACGTCTTGCCGGCACGCTGAAGGGATACCCGCCGTGGCGGACCCTCGTCGACCGGGTGAAGACCGGCGCGTTTCCGCTCGTGCTCGCCGGTCCGCGCGGCGCGTACCTGGCTCTGCTCATCGCGGAGCTCTCTCGCCGAACCGCATCGCCCCTCTTGATTATCGTCGCGACCGAACAGGAAGCTGAGCTGTTGCGCTCGGATCTTTCGCTGTTCGATTGCGACGCGATGACTTTTCCGTGGTGGGGGAGCATGCCGTATCGGCCGCTACCGCGTACCGCACCAGTTTTCGGGAACCGTACCCGCTCGCTCGGTCGCATGGCCACCGGAGAGGTCCGCGTGGTGATCGCGAGCCTGCGCGCGTACCTGACCCCGGTTCCCGATCCGGTGCGATTCCGGGAGCGACTGCGATGGATATCAACCGGCGATTCGTTTGATCCGGCCGAGCTCGGCCGCACTCTCGAGCGCTACGGCTACAACCGGGTGCCCAAAGTGTCGGTCCGGGGCGAGTACGCCGTGCGCGGCGAGGTCGTCGATCTGATCCAGCCGGGCGACGAATCGGGGACGAGGATCGTGTTCGCGTTCGACGAGATCGAGGAGATTCGCGAGTTCGATCCGTCGTCGCAGGGTTCGATCCGAAAGGTCGACCGGTTCCTGCTGCACCCCGAGCGAGAAGTCGTCTGGGACGACGCCGAGATCGCCAGCGCGGTCGGTCAGTTCGCATCGATGAGCGAGTTCCGTAAGCTTCCCGAGCTGACCGAGCAGTTGGAACGGCAACGGTGGGCCGACGGCGAAGAGATCTACTTCCCGTTCGCGGATGCAACGCGCCACTACCTCCCCGAGTACCTCACCGACGAGGTCGTCACACTCTTCACCGACTCTGAACGTCTGA
>SKVA01000314.1 GCA_007129695.1 Spirochaetaceae bacterium
CTCCAGCACCGCGTCAAGAACAACCTGTCGATCGTCGCGAACATGCTCGCGATGGATATGTCGCGGCTGAGCGACCCCGACGCGCTCAGCGCGCTCGGCGATGCGCGCGCGCGCGTCAAGACAATCGCAGACCTCTACACGCTGCTCCACCGAACGCCGACCAGCGACAGGATCGATCTTCGCGAGTATCTTTCGGAGCTCGTCGCGGGCGTCTATCGATCGATGTCGAGTCCCGGAGATCATGTCGCGCTGCAGGAGAGCTTCGACCCGGTAGCCGTCGATTTCGACACCGCGGTCTGCGTCGGGCTGATCGCGAACGAGCTCGTGACGAACGCGTTCAAGCACGCGTTCCCGGGCTCCGGCGGGGGCACGGTTCGCGTTGAGGTCGCGCGCACGGAGGCCGGGCGAGTCCGCCTGAGCGTTGCTGATAACGGCGTAGGCCTGCCCGAACACGCGCGTCCGGCGAGCGCTCCGTCTACCGGATTCCAGCTCGTCACCGCGCTCGCGGACCAGATCGACGCGTCGATAGCGTTGGACGTCACCAACGGCACCCGGGTTTCGGTCGAGTTTGCGGATTGATTTGCCGCGCGACGCCTATCGGCCCCTCGGAGCGCGTCCCCGAACCCTGCGGTAGGCGCGGTTGAAGGCGCTGATGCTGTTGAACCCGGATGCGAACGCTATATCGGCGACTCCCATCTCGGACTCCGCGAGTAGCCGGTCGGCCTCCGCGATCCGCAGACTGGTCAGGTATGTCCTGAATCCGGTGCCCGTTGCCTCCCGGAACAGACGCGAGAAATGAAAGTAGCTGAGGTTGGCCTGGGCCGCAACGGTGTCAAGGCAGAGGTTGTCGCGGAAGCGTTCGCGCGTGTACTCGATGCCGCGCCGGACACGAACCAGATGCGCCTTCGCCGACCGGTTGCTGGAGTTCCCCTCCGGCGCACGGAGCGGGGCTCCGTCACGCGCGAACAGCGCGCAGACCTGACATAGTGCACCGCGGACCGCCAGATCGGTAGAGCCCGAGGGAGCGCGCGTCTCGTCTACGACCTGGTCGAAGAGCGCTGCGATAGATGCGTTTGTGCCCGCCGAACCGCGCCTGGCGCGGGTTACTATCGGCCGGGTAAGCTCAGCCGGCGGCGCGGTCGGGCCCAACAGCACTTCCGGCAGCATCGCGACGTCGGCGACGGCTCGGGGACTCGACCGGTACGAGTGGACGCAGCCCCCGGGGACGAACATCGCCTGACGCGCCCGGAGCACGGTCGATCCGGCGTCAGTGGTCACTTCGATCGTGCCGCGACGCACACGGACGACCTCTATCTCGTGGTGCCAGTGCGCCGGGTAGGAGAGCGCCCGGTCGGCTATCACCGACACACCCGATCGGCTCGTCGATACGCCGCGGTCGCGTTCGTGAAATGCGTGCATTCTGACCGCATTGTAGCAAAAAACGCGCAGAGATGCGCAGCTTTCTGGTGTATTCCTGCGACGCGATACGCCATGATTCGCGTCGGAGGCTCCATGTACCGATTCGGTCAGGCAGAGGTCGACGCAGTAGCCGAGCTTGCGACGTCTCAGAGGCTGTGGCGTCATATGGCCGGCAGCAAGTCATCGCAGTTCGAGCATGCGTTCGCGGACCGGATCGGCGTCGATCACGCGCTCGTCATGACGAGCGGTACCGCGGCGCTCATCTGCGGCCTCGTGGCCGTCGGTGTCGCTCCCGGCGACGAGGTTCTGCTTCCCGCGTACACCTTCGTCGCGACTGCGTTTGCGGTCATGGCGATAGGCGCTACCCCCGTGCTCGTCGAGGTTGACGAGAGCCTGACCATCGACCCTGAGGATCTCTCGTCAAAGATCACCGACCGATCGCGTGCCGTCATTCCCGTGCACATCAACGGCTTGCCGTGCGCGATGGATGCGATCGTCGATATCTGCCGCGACAGGCATCTGGCGATCGTCGAAGACGCGTGTCAGGCGGTCGGCGGTACTTACCGCGGTGTTCCACTCGGTTCGATCGGCGATTGTGGCGCCTTTTCATTCAACTACTACAAGACGATCTCGTGCGGTGAAGGCGGGTGCCTGACTACAGGATCGGCGCACCTGTACGAGCGTGCCCGGATCTACCACGACGCCGGGTGCGCGTTCTTCTCACCCGACCAGGCGGTCCGGACCGAGTACTTCGCCGGGGCGAACT
The DNA here is from genome assembly GCA_007129695.1 of Spirochaetaceae bacterium. Classification (GTDB taxonomy): domain Bacteria; phylum Spirochaetota; class Spirochaetia; order DSM-27196; family SLST01; genus SLST01. Next base: position 2,186 of record SKVA01000314.1, read on the forward strand.
ACCGGATGTCGGAGATCCTGAGCGCGGTGTTGATGGTGCAGCTCGGCCGGCTCGACGGGATACTCTCCGATCTACGCGAGCGGAAGCGGATCGTCCTCCACCGGCTCGAATCGGTCGACTCGGTGCGACCGGCTCCGGTGCGCGACGCCGACGGCGACTGCGGCGTGAAGAGCGCGTTCCTTCTGGAATCCACCGACGCGGCCCGGGACGCTACGCGGCGAATCAACGAAGCCCGGCTGTGCGTCACGGCCGAATGCCCGCTCGATACGTCGCGGCACGTCTACGTCAACTGGGAGGCAGTGCTCAGCGGGCGTAGCCCGCTTTCGAGCGCGATCCCGGGACGGCAGTACGCCGCCGATGCGTGTCCTCGAACGCTCGATCATCTTGGTCGAACGCTCAATCTGATCGTTCATCCCGACACCGATCTCCGCGATCTCGATCGCGCGCTCGCCACGGTTCGAGGAATGCTCTGACGATGAGCGAGTCGTTGCTGTTCGGGTACGCCGCCGCCGATATAAGCCCCGATCGATCGGTGCCGCTCGAAGGGTACGAGGAGCGGCTTGCGATCGGGAAGGGAAATGCCGGCATTCTTGATCCACTCTACGTGCGCGCGCTCGCGCTTCGACTCGGTGATGCCGAACTGCTGTTGATCACGCTCGATCTCTGTGTGTTGTCGCCCGACCAGGCGAACGCGCTGCGGGCGGCGGTATCGGCGCGCTCGGGTGTCGTGACCGAGCGAGTCATGATCAGCTGCTCGCACACGCACTCGGGGCCCGTGACGTTCGACGTCTGGAGCACCGGCATCGGCAATCGCCCGACCGCATCGCGGCCCGGCGTCGCGGCTGCAGACGTAGCGGTTGACGACCCGGTCGGCCGGTACGTCGCGACGCTGACGGAGACGGTAGTGACGACCGCGTGCAACGCGCGGTTTCGTCTGAGACCCGGTGCGCTCTCCCACGCGAGCGCGACCGTCGGACTCGGGTACAACCGACGGCTCGAGCGGCCCGACGGCACGGTCGACATGCTGTTCAGCCTCTGGGCGAGTCCGGATGCGCTACCCGTAGGTCCGATCGACACGCAGATTCCGATCCTGAGCATCGACGCGATCGACACGGCCGGGCGCGCGTCGTACTGCGACCCGACCGGTCCGCGCGGGGTCGTGCTCGTCTCGTGCCCCGTTCATCCGGTCTGCCTTGGCAAGCGCAGCCGCGTCGTGAGCGCCGATTACCCCGGCGCGCTGATCGGCGCCATTGAGGCCGAGCTCCCGGGGCACGCGGCGATGTTCATGCTCGGTGCGTGCGGAGACGTCCAGCCGATGATCTCAACGCAGGAGAACCCGAAGGGGGCCACGATCATCGGTCGTACCGCCGGGTACGCGGTCCTCACCGCACTCGCTGCAAAACGCCCGATCCGCGTCGATACGCTCGACGTCGTCGAGGAGTCCGTCGACCTGCGAGACCTAGCGGGCGCGGATGAGAATAGCGACGCCGACCGTCCGGGGCGACTGACCACCGTGACGATCCAGAGCTTTGCGGTCGGATCGGCAGCCGTATCGGCGGTCTCCGCGGAGTGCTTCACCGAGTACGGGCCGATCGTTCGCAGGGAGTCGGGCTGGGACGCGGTGCTTGTCGCGACAAACACGAATGGCTGGAGCGGGTACATTCCGACAGCGGACGCTTTCCGGCTCGGAGGGTACGAAGTCGACGGCGCGGTTGGCGACGGGAAGCCGCCATCGTCCTTCGATACGCTCAGCTCGATCGCGGTCGAACAGCTGCGCCGGCTCAGAGAGGGGGTGATCCCTACCCGTAGATCTCCGGATTGATACACGTCTCGGGGCGCTTGCCCTCTACCATCGCGATGAGGTTCCGCGCCGCGAGCGTCGCCATGTCGTCGCGCGACCGCTTTGTCGCGCTCGCCACGTGCGGTGTGATCACGACGTTCGCAAGCTCCGCGAGCCCGTTCGCCATCTTTGGCTCGGCTTCGTAGACGTCGAGTCCGGCGCCTGCGATCACGCCCGAGCGCAGCGCTTCCACGAGCGCCGCTTCGTCGACGATCGGACCGCGAGCGGTGTTGATCAGGTACGCGGTTCGCTTCATCTTCTTCAGCGTGCCGGCGTTGATCAGGTGACGCGTCTCCGGCATGAGCGGCACGTGTACGCTGACGTAGTCGGACTCGGCCAGCAGCTCATCGAGCTCGACGCGCCGCGCGCCGACCTCGCGCTCGAGCGCTTCGTTCCTGAACGCATCGGAGTAGAGAACCTCCATACCGAACCCGCGGCTCTTGCGCGCCATCGCCGCGCCGATCCGGCCCGCGCCGATGATGCCGAGCGTCGCGCCGGTGATGTCGCCGCCGATGAACTGGAGCGGCCCCCAGCCGCCCCAGCGACCGCTACGCATCACCGCGTCGCTTTCGACGACGCGACGCGCCACCGCAAAGAGCAGCGCCCACGCCATGTCGGCGGTTGCGTCGGTCAGTACGTCCGGGGTGTTCGACAGCGGTATCTTCCGCGCGGTCGCAGCCGCGACGTCCAGGTTATCGTACCCGACCGCGTAGTTCGCGTACCCCTTGACGCGCGGCGATGCGTCCATGACCTCGCCGTCGATCCGGTCGGTGAGCAGCGTCAGTACCCCGTCGACGTCCGCGATCGCCGCAAGGAGCTCCGGCCGCGTGAGCGGTCGGTCCTCTTCGTTCATCGATACGTCGAACCGTTCGCGCAGAAGCGCGAGCCCGGCGTCAGGTATTCTCCGTGTGACGTAGACGCGTTTGCGATCGGCCATTACTCGGTCCACCCGAAGATCTTTTCTTCGATGAACTTCCACGTCGTCGGATAGTCGCCGTTGTCTATCCACGAGCGGATCTCTTCCATGCCGACGCGGTCGAGCAGCTTCCAGATCTTCTCGGTGAGCCGCACGTTGATCTCGAACATCTTCTTCATGTCCCACCGGGTCGGGTGCGTATCGGACGTGACGTAGTCGTCGTACCCCAGGTGCTTCATGTACCAGACGAGCTCGATGTAGTCGAGCAGCGTGTGGCTCCCGGTGAAGAAGTCCCAGTCCCAGCTCTTGTCGTTGTCGTTGATGTGGATGTAGTAGGGGTAGCCCGAGTGGTGGAGGAGCGACAACGCCTCCGCCGGGTGCTCGTCGGCGTAGATCGAGTGGCCGTAGTCGAGCGTCACGCCCAGGTTCTTCACGCCGATGTCGTGGATCAGGCAGAGCGCGTCGGCCGCGCGTGCGATGAAACACTTGCGCCGCGTCTCCTTCGGCTTGTACTCGACGTGGAGGATCACCTCGGGACGGTGCGCAGCACCTTCGCCGAACGCGTCGCAGAGGTACTTCCACCCCTGGCGGTAGTCGGTCTGGAACGGAAACTCGAACCCGTCGCCGAGCGGGCAGCAGGTGACTCGCTTGACACCGACGGCGGCGGCGAAGTCCTTCGCCTCCTTGATGAAGCGGATCGCCTTGTCGCGTACCTCTTTGTTGGGCGACGTGATCCCGCCTGAGACGAACTCGGGCTCTCCCTTCACGTTGACGTTGATCGCGCTCACGTCGAGCGTGTGCTTCGCGAGCAGTTCCTTGAGGACCGCGGGGTCCTTCGTCTCGTACGGGTAGACGACCTCGACGCCGGTGTAGCCGGGGATCTGTGTGACCGTCGCGAGCTTTCCGTCGAGGTCCTGCTGCTCGTTGTACGTGTGAAAGCGATCCTTGGTCTGCCCCAGGAATCCGGTGATGATGCTGTACTTTGGCATGTTCTCTCCTTGCCTTGATGAATGCTGGCTTACCGACGTTTGCGCGCGACGACGCGCTTCGCGGCTTCCACGATGTGGTCCGCGCTCAGTCCGTACTTCTCGATGAGCTTCTGATACGCGCCGCTCTCTGCAAAGGTGTCCTGAAGCCCCAGGTTCTCGAAGGGTACCGGGTGCTCGGTGAGCGACAGATGCGCGAGCTCGTACCCGACGCCGTTCTTCGCTTGGTGGTTCTCCGCGACGACGAGCGCGCCGGTCTTCCGGATGCTCGCGAGTACCGCCTCCCGGTCGTACGGCTTGATGCTGTAGAGGTCGATTACGTCGGCCGTGACGCCCTGAGCGGCGAGCGAATCCGCCGCGGAGAACGCCTGGAAGACGATGTCTCCGTAGCTCACGATCGTGACGTCGGTGCCCTCACGCAGCAGCTTCGACCCGCCGATCGGGAACGTCTCTCCGGGCGAATAAAGATCGTAGAGCGGGTCGCGCATGAGCCGATTGAAGACCGGACCATGCACGCTGAAGCTCGCCGCGACGCACGCGCGCGCGCTCACCGGGTCGGACGGGCAGAGCACGCGCATGTTCGGTATCTGACTCATCGTACCGATATCCTCGGTCGCCTGGTGCGTGACGCCGTCGATCGCCGCGGTGATCCCGCCGTGCGACGAGAGGATCTTCACGTCAAGGTCGGGGTAGCAGATGAACGAGCGGAGGGCCTCGACCGCTCGCATCGTGATGAACACCCCGTAGCCCCCGCACACGACCGTTCGGCCGCTCGACGCGATTCCCGCGGCGGTCGCAAAGAGGCCGATCTCCGCAATGCCAAGGTTGAAGTAGCGTTCGGGGTAGCGGTCGCCGAAGAGGTAGGTGTACGTC
>SKVA01000374.1 GCA_007129695.1 Spirochaetaceae bacterium
ACGGTCCCGACGATGGAGAGCACGATGCCCACCACAATGAGGGTCAGGAGACCGACGGCGAAGAAGGTAAGCAGGGTCCCGATCATGATGTGCTCCCGTTGAAATAAGCCCCTGGGTCGAGGCTCGGTCGGTCCTTTGGTTTCATGGAGAGGGCCTCGTGACCGAGGACCTTCTAATCTTCACTACGGGCGCCCCGGCGGAAAGATTCAGCTTACCGGAAAGATCCAGTTCACCGGATGGGGAGGATCGAGACACTCCCGAAGGCGCTTTCCACGAAGACCGAACTCGTGAATCGACTGAAGAAGAGCTACATCGACAAGAACGCGCAGTACGAAGAGACCAAGCGCCGCATCCAGGAGTGGCGTAACCAGATGGACGATGCTGAGCGCGACCGCGAGAAGTACGAACAGCAGATGGACTCGATCAAGACGCAGCGCGAGTACGAGGCGCTTGACAAGGAGATTCGCGACGCATCGGAGCGCGAGCAGCAGTTCCGTCGTGAGCTGCAGCGCGAAGAAAAGGCGCTCGAGGAGATGGCCGAAGCGCTCGAGCGCGAAGAGGGGCTCATCAAGGAGCAGGAACAGGAGCTCGAGGACGAGCAGGCGAAGATCCGCAGCGAGACCGAAACGCGCAAGACGCGGCTCGGCGAACTCGCGGTCGAAGAGAAGTCGCTCGCACCGGGGCTCGATGAGGAGCTCCTGTTCAAGTTCGAGCGGATTCTCCGGAGTAAGGAGGGGCAGGGGATTGTACCGTTGCGCCGAAGCGTCTGCACGGGCTGCCAGATGATTCTTCCGGCTCAGTTCGTCAACGACGTGCGCGCCGGCGACGGGATCCGGTTCTGTCCGTACTGCAGCAAGATCGTCTTCTACGTCGGCGACGACGATGAATCCGATGGAGCGTTCCTCGAGGACGATGCCGAAGGTCTGGCCGACCTGGTCGACGACGAGGGCTTCGGCTTCGACGATGAGGATGATGACGACGCCGACGACGAACCCGACGATGACGAGGATGTCGAAGATGAGCCGGTCGAGGATGCCGACGACGACGATGATGATGAAGACGATGAAGAAGAGGAAGAAGAGGCGGTAGTCGACCATTCCGAAGACGTCCCGGTCGCGGACGACGACGCAGATGACGATGACGACGACGCAATAGCGGCCGATGATGACGATGACGAGGTCATCGAGGACGATCTCGACGAAGAAGACGAGGACGAAGAGGACGAGGAAGAGTTCGACGACGAAGAGGACGAGGAATAGGAGGACGCTGCGGGGGCAGATCAGGGCATCGCGCAGGAATGCGAGGAAAGTCCGGGCTCCAGAGGGAACGACACCGGGTAATCCCCGGGATCCGGTTCGTCCGGATACAGACAGTGCAACAGAAAGGATACCGCCTGCTACGGTGGGTAAGGGTGAAATGGTGGGGTAAGAGCCCACCGGGCTCCGGGTAACCGGAGTTGCACGGTAAACCTTGTCGGGAGCAAAGCCAAGCAGTGGAGGAGTTTCCCGCTCAGACCGACTCTCGGGCCGGTCGCTCCACGGGTCGGCTGCTTGAGGATCGACGAGAGTCGATCCCCAGATAGATGGTGCTCATCGTGCCGTTTCGGCGGCACGGTACAGAACCCGGCTTATCGATCTGCCCCTTCAGCGTCCGCTCGTTTGACTTTTTCGCGTGCATGCTGTCTAATCACGATGTCACGATGATCAAGCCCAGCCGACGTTCGCAACCTTCCAGTAGCATTCGCGCCACCGTTGTCGTCGGCATGGTCTCGGTCGTCGGGCTTTCGGTCGTCGCTCTCCTTCTGCTCGGCTGGCTGGGAGTCCTTGACGCATTTCCGTTCCGGTTTTCGCGCAACGATGCGCACCTGATTCAGCTCTGGAGCGATGGGAACGTGGCCGACGTGTTCGACCACGCCGAAGAAACGCTCGCTTCGCACCCGTTTGACCCGCAGGCGCTCACGTTTGGCGGGTTTGCCGGGTTCTACCTGGGAGTCGACGCGGTCGACTCCGCCGCGCGGGAGCAGCTGCTCGGGCGCAGCGTTCAGATGCTCCGCACGGCACTGCACGTCGATCGTGCGCCACTGGCCGCCGAGCGGTACTACGTGCTTGCAAAGGCCTATTTCCATCGCGGCGATCTCTACATGGATCTGTCGGCCCGCTATATGGAGCGCGCGATCGCGCTTGGCTACGCAGCCGACGACAGCGAAACCTATCTCGCGGTTGCCCACGCCGCGCTGCAGCAGCACGACCAGAGCGTGTACTGGTTCGACCGGGCGATCGCCCGTGCCGAGTCGGCGGCTCGGTACTCAGACGCGAACACGCTTCGGATGACCGCTGCTGCGTCCTATGAAGCGCTCGGACAGTTCGACGACGCCGAGCGAGTCCTGCGCGACGCGATCGATCGGCTCGACGACGAGTATCTGATGGTCTTCGCGCGAAATCGCCTCGCGTCGGTCCTGATCGCGATGCGGCGGCACTCGGAAGCCGAGCAACTGCTCGATCGGACCATTGAGATGTACCCCGAATCGGCCGATGCTCATTACTATCTGGGAGTCGTATACAATCAGACCCAGCGGCGCGTTCAGGCTCGCGATCAGTGGCGAACCGCTCGACGTATCGATCCCGACCACACTGACGCACTTCTGAGCTTGGCAACTGGGGGGAATTAAGGGTATGAAAGGCCTGTTTAACGCGTTTTCGTCCGACATCGGGATCGATCTTGGAACGTGTAATACGCTCATTTATATTAGAGGGAAGGGGATCGTCGTCAACGAACCCTCGGTCGTAGCCGTCGAACGCGGAACGAAGAAGGTCGTCGCCGTCGGTATCGAGGCGAGCCGGATGCTCTGGAAAACACCGGGAGACATCATCGCCATACGCCCGCTTCGCGACGGGGTGATCGCCGACCTCGAGACGACGGAAAAGATGATCCGCTACTTCATCGGGAAGGTTCTGCCAAGACGGTGGATGGTCAAGCCACGCATGGTCATCGGCGTCCCGAGCTGCATCACCGAAGTCGAACGACGAGCGGTTGAAGAAAGCGCGTTCAAGGCGGGCGCTCGCGAGGTGAAGGTCATCGACGAATCGCTCGCGGCTGCGATCGGCGCGAACATACCGATCTTCGAGCCCGCCGGACACATGGTGATCGACATCGGTGGTGGTACGAGCGAGATCTCGGTCATCAGCCTCGGAGGTATGGTCGTCACAAACGCGATCAGACTCGGGGGAGATGAGTTCGATGAAGCGATCATCAAGCACGTGCGAACCGTACACAATCTCATAATCGGGGAGCGAACAGCCGAAGAGCTCAAGACTACGATCGGCAACGCAAGCCCCGACAAGAAGATCGAAAAGATGGAGATCAAGGGGACCGACGCGATCACGGGTCTCCCGCGGCGGCTCGAAATCGACAGCGTTGAGGTGCGCGAAGCGCTGCAGGAGCCCATCAACGCGATCGTTGAAGAGATCAAGCGTACGCTCGGCCAGACGCCTCCCGAACTCGCCGCGGACATCGTCGAGCGCGGAATCGTGATGACCGGTGGCGGCAGCCTGTTGAAGGGGCTCGATACGCTGATCGCGAACGAGACTGGCGTCCCGGCGTTCAAGGCAGAGGATCCTCTGAACTGCGTCGCGCTTGGCGCCGGTCGTTACTTCGAGTTCGAGCGCGGCCTGCACAGCGAGTCGCGAAACGTGTATAACCGACTGTAGTCGTGCGTGTACGAGAGCAGCTGTCGAGACACAAAGAGAGCATCACGTTCGCGACCCTGATAGCGGTGTCTCTGTTCTCGCTCGTCTTCTCAACCGAATCACTGCGCGTACGGCCCGAACAGATCGGTCAGAGCTTTCTGGGCGTATTCCAGCAGGCCGGTTCCGCGATCGGTTCGTTCTTTGGCAGGACGGTAACGTCGGTCCGCGAGCTCGCAGAGCTGCAACGGCAGCATGCCGACCTCATCGAGCAGCTACGCGCCTACGAAGCGGTCACCGACGAGGTCGAGGCGCTTCGGGCGGAGAACGTGCGGCTGCGCGGTGCGCTCGCGTTCAGCGAGACGCAGTCGTTCGAGAACATCCCGGCTCGGGTGATCGGCAAGGAGCCCGGGTCTTTTTTTGCAGGGTTTTCGATCAACCGCGGTCGCACCGCCGGGATCGAGCGCAACATGGCGGTCATCGCGAGCTGGGACGGAACTCAGGGCCTGGTTGGCAGGATAGCGGAGGTTGGTCTGACCACATCGGTGGTGATGCCCGTCTTTGATGCCAACTCGTTCGTCGCGGCTCGACTCCTGCGGACTCGCCACGAAGGCATCGTGTCGGGTGACGGCGTTTCGCAGGGGTTGCTGACGATGCGCTACGTACCCAAGAGCGCCCAGTCCGAGCTCGGAGTCGGCGACGTCATCGTGACATCGGGGATGAGCTCGATCTTCCCCGAAGGCATTCGGATCGGAACCATTGAGGCGGTTCATGCGCGGGCCTACGAAACGTCGCTGAGCATCGAGCTGCGGCCGGCGGTAGATTACAGCCGCGTCGAGTACGTCTTTGTCGTCAAGGAACGGATGTGATCGGAGTCTACGGCGCGTTGGTGCTCGCCGCGGCCGCGGTGTTCCAGAGCACGCTCCTTCCTGCGTCCGCCGTGGCGGGGGTCACGCCTGATGTTGTTCTGGTGGTGCTGGTCTTTGTGGCCCAGCGCAACGGCGTGATGACCGGTCAGGTATGCGGGTTTGTCGCCGGCGTGGTGGTCGACGCCATGGGGCTCGCGCCGCTCGGCTTCTACGCGCTATCGTACACCGTGATAGGCGCCGCGGCCGGCGCAACGCGCGGTAAGGTCTTCGTCGACCCTGTCGTCATGCCGTTCGTCTTCATCGTGGCCGCAATGGTAGTGAAGGGACTGCTCGGGCTTCTGGTCGCGTGGTTGTTCGGCATCGCCGGCGTCGCTCCGCGCGTTTTTTCCGGCGCGTATCTCATTGAGATCGCATACTCCGGGTTGCTTGCACCGGTCCTGTTCGGGCTGCTCGGGCTCGCCAAGTGGCTTCGACCCGATCGCAGGCGAGGGGAAATCGCATAGGGGATGATGGATGGGTAATGGTTCGCGCCCGGGTGGCGGACATGGAATTCCGGCCTCGCGCCTCGTGTTCATGGGCGTCGCGATGGGCGTAGTGTTCGTGATCTACCTCGGGTATCTGTTTTCGATGCAGGTGGTTGATGGGTACATCTACAGGCTTCGCGCCGACCAGGTTACCCGACGAACCGCGGTTGTTCACGCGCCGCGTGGCGATATCTACGACCGTAGCGTCGATCGCCCGATCGCCGCGAGTCGCGACTCGTTCGCGGTCGACATCAACCCTGCGGTGATCCCCTCCGACGAGATCGACGCTGTGTTCGCTCGAGTCGCGGCGATGGTCGGGGTTCCGGTGACGCAGATCTACGACCGGATTCCGCGCCGCCGCTACAGCGTCTATCAGCCGGTGGAGATAGCCGGAAACCTGACCCTGCAGACCATCACCCGGCTTGCCGAACACTCACCCGAACTACCCGGAGTCAGCTGGCGGATTCGCCCCGTGCGCAGCTACCCCGACGACGGGCTGTTCGCGCACGTGCTCGGGTACGTCGGGGAGATCACGCCGGCCGAACTTCAGGTGTTGTTCAACCGCGGGTACACCGCAACATCGGTGATCGGCAAGGCGGGCGTCGAACTCCAGTACGACGAGGTGCTTCGCGGAACCGACGGCAGCGAGTACCGGTTTGTCGATGCCCGCGGGCGACGGATCGGCGCGTCGACCACCAATATCGAGCCGATCAAGGGCTACGACCTGGTGCTCACCGTCGACCGGCGAATCCAGGACCTCGCGACGAAGGCGCTCGGTAATCGGGTAGGGGCCGCTGTGGTGCTCCATCCCGCTACCGGTGAGATCCTCGCGATGGTGTCGCACCCGGGCTACAACGCGAACCGGTTCTTCGGTCCCGGCGGCGCCGAGTACTTCTCAGAGATATCGCTCGACCCGCGTGGCAGCTTTCTCAACCGAACGCTGCAGGCGACCGAGAGCCCGGGCAGCACGTTCAAGGTGTTGATGACGACGGCAATCCTTGAGGAACGCGCGTTCCCTGCAGACCGGACGGTCTACTGCCCCGGCTACTACATGGTCGGAAACCGGGTCTTTGCGTGCCACAAGGAGTACGGACACGGGCACGTCGATCTTGCGACCGCGCTTGCCGAGAGCTGCAACGTTTACTACTACACGGTCGGCAACGAGTATCTCGGGGTCGAGTCGATTATCGACTACTCGCAGATCATGGGGCTTGGAGAGCGAACGGGTATCGATCTGCCCCGGGAACGCGCGGGGCTTGTACCGACTCCGGAGTGGAAGGAACGGACGTTCTCCGATGGCTGGCGGCCTGGCGATACGGTGAACCTGTCGATCGGGCAGGGGTTCCTGCAGGTCACACCGCTTCAGCTTGCGAACATGGTCGGGATGATAGTGAACAGGGGCGTCATCTATCGCCCCCACGTCGTGAAGGAGATCCGGGATCCGGCTACCGGTGCGACGATAGAGTCGTTCGCGTCGGAGGCGCTGCGTACCGCGCCGATCTCCGAGCAGACTTTCGCGCAGGTTCAGCAGATGCTGCGTGGTGTCGTCCTGGACGGGACGCCGGCGATCGTGTTCACGATCCACAATCTCGCCTACCAGGGCCTGTTCCACGCTGAGACCCGGCATGCCCTGGGACTCCCCGAGGACCTCTGGCACA
>SKVA01000395.1 GCA_007129695.1 Spirochaetaceae bacterium
CGAACGCGGCCGCATCGGTCATCATCGCATCGACGATTGGTGGACTGGTTCTGACCGGCGGGGAGACCGCGCTCGCGGTGATCCGCGCGCTCGGCGTCAATCGGGTACTCGTTGTCCGGGAGCTCGCGCCCGGCGTTCCGGTGCTTCGACTCTCGAGCCGTTCGCTCGATCTACCCGCGGTTTCGAAGGCGGGTGGCTTTGGCGACGACGACGTTCTCAGCCGCGCGTTTGGCTGCCTCCGGGAGGGCACATGCTTGCAGTAACCATGGGTGACGCGAACGGGGTCGGCCCCGAAATCCTCGTCCGCGCCGCGCACGCCGGTCTGATCCCGGAACCGTTTCGCGTCTACGGCGACCGGTCGGCTCTCACGCTCGCGGCAACGCGGCTGAAGATCGATCGATCGATCGTGGAGCGTTTCGATCTCGACGACCTCGGCGTGTTGTCCATCGACGACATCGCTCCGGGTACCGTTGACGGGAAGGTCGGTGCCGCGGCGGTGGACTACGTCGAGCGCGCCACCCGCGACGCCCTGTCGGGCGGCGTGAGCGCCATCGTGACGCTCCCGATCAACAAGGAAGCTTCGCGCGCGACTCGCCCCGGCTTCTCCGGGCACACCGAGTTCATCGCCGAGCTCTGCGGGAACCCTCCGGTCACGATGATGCTCGCGAGCGACCGGCTCATCGTCACGCACGTGAGCACGCACGTTCGGCTTTCTGAAGCGATCGCGCGCGCGCGGACGCCGCGCATCCTCGAAGTGATCCGCCTGACCCACGACGCCGTGCGACGCCTCCGCCCGCGCGCACGAATCGCCGTTGCAGGGCTCAACCCGCACGCCGGCGAACACGGCGCGTTCGGCGCGGAGGATGACCGCGAGATCCGCCCGGCGATCGACGCCGCGCGCGCCGAGGGGATCGACGTGAGCGGGCCCGAGCCGGGAGACACAGTCTTCTACAACGCGGTGCACCGCGAGCGGTTCGACGCGGTCGTCTGCATGTACCACGATCAGGGCCACATCCCGATGAAGACGCTCGACTTCGACGGCGGTGTGAACGTCACGCTCGGCCTGCCGATCGTCCGCACGTCGGTCGATCACGGAACCGCGTACGACATCGCGTACCAGGGAATCGCGCGGACGCGCAGCTTCGAGCTCGCGCTCTCGATGGCGCGGCTTCTTGGCGGTTCGAGGTGAGGGCCGACGCGCGACCGAAGATCATCGTACTCGACGACGACCCGACCGGATCGCAGACCGTTCACGGTTGCCTGCTCCTCACGCGGTGGGACGAACAGACGCTGCGCGCGGCGCTCGCCGACGACGCACCGCTCTTCTTCGTGCTCACCAATACCCGTAGCGTGTCGGCGTCCGACGCCGCCGAGCTCACCCGCGAGGTGTGCGGCAACCTCAGGCGTGCGCTCGTCGACTTCGACGCCCCGTGGCTCGTGGTCAGCCGGTCCGACTCGACGCTCCGCGGACACTACCCGGTCGAGACCGACGTCATCGCCGAGGAGCTCGGTCCGTTCGACGCGCACTTCCTCACTCCCGAGTTCTTCGAGGGTGGTCGCATCACCAGGGACGCAACGCACTACGTCGTCCGCGACGGGGTGGCGACCCCGGCGCACGAAACCGAGTTCGCTCGCGATTCGGTCTTCGGCTACTCCGCGTCGTACCTGCCCGACTACGTCGAGGAGAAGACCGGCGGCCGCATCGCCGCCGCCGATGTCGTGCTCTTCGATCCCCGCGACTCCGATGCCGACGTCCGAGCGAAGCTGCGGTCGCTCTCCGGGAACGCGTGTTGCGCTGTCAGCGCGCAAACCCAGACCGAGCTCGACCTCTTCGCGCGGCGCGTCCTCGACGCGACCGCCGACGGGAAGCGGTTCCTGTTCAGGAGCGCGGCCAGCCTGCTCACGTCGCTCGCGGCGCTGCCGCCGCAGCCGGTAGCCGCGGCGGAGATGGCGGCCTACGTTCCCGACCGCCGTCCCGGGCTGGTCCTGGTCGGATCGCACGTGCCGATGTCGACACGCCAGCTCGAACACCTGCTTGAAACGCGATCGGCGTCGGGACGACTCGTTCCCATAGAGCTCGACGTGGATCGGCTGCCCGACCCGACCGGCGCCGTGCAGGCAGACCTCTCGGCCCGGCTCGCCGACGCGCACCGCCGCGGTGCGGACGCGGTCGTCTTCACCAGCCGAACCGAGAGGATTTTCGCGTCGGCGACCGAACGACTTCGCTTCGGTGATGAGGTGTCGCGCGTACTGATGGCGGTCGTGCGTTCGGCGCCCGACACGCTCGGCTTCGTGCTCAGCAAGGGCGGGATCACGTCGAACGACGTGCTCAGCAAGGGACTCGGGCTCACGAGCGCGCGCGTGGTCGGTCAGATCCACCCTGGCTGCAGCGTCGTGCTCACGCCGTCCGACCACCGGCTCGGTCCAGTACCGGTCGTGATCTTCCCAGGCAACGTCGGCACCGAAGAGTCTGTCCGCGTCGTATACGATCGGTTGACCGGATCCGATGGGGGCGCATAGTTTCCGACGCATCGTTCACAGTACTATGTAGCGATGCACCACCGCGACAACGCGATGTTCGGCGCGATCCAGTTTGCGTTCTGGTCGGGGTTCGGACTCGTCTTTGCGTTCCTGTCGGCGTACTACCAGGAGATCGGGTTCACGACCGTACAGATCGGACTCGTGATGGCGCTCGTGTCGGTCGCGAACATCGCCGGCCAACCCGTGCTCGGTCTCCTGTCCGACCGCATCGGCGCGCCCGGGCTGGTGCTGCGCAACGGGCTCGCGATCGGCGTCGTGCTCGCGGTCGCGATGTTCGTGACGCCGCGGCTGCTCCTGCCGGTCGCGGGCTTGAGCGTGCTGATATCGTTGTCGGTCCAGACGCTGCCGCCGATCCTGGACGGCTGGACGATGGAGGTGCGCGAGCGCGTGCCACGGCTCGACTACGGCCTCACGCGATCGATGGGGTCTATCGGGTTCGCGCTGACCGTCGCGCTTTCCGGTCGCGTCTTCGACGCGTACGGGATCGAGTGGATGTTCCCCGGTGCCGCGGTCGCGCTCGCGGTGACGCTCGTGATCGTCGCGCTCGTGCATCGCTACCACGTCCGCAGCGCGCCCGCGCCGAGTGACCGGCTCGACCCTGCTCAAGGACCTCTCCGCGAGCCGGCGGTGACCGCCGCGCAGCCGACACAGATGCCGTGGCGCGAGTTCTTCTCCGCGCGGATGATCGGGTTGCTCGTCATCTTTTTCCTGGCCTTCACCGCGTTTCGTCCGGTGCAGGTATTTCTCCCCGTGCTCTTCCGCCAGGTCGGCGGCACCAACCAGGACCTGGGGTTCGCGTTTTCGATCATGGCGATCAGCGAGTTCCCGTTCCTCCTCGCGTTTACGTTTCTTGTCCGAAGGTTCCGCGACACGCACCTGATGCTCGTCGCGCTCGTGTTCTTTCTGTTCCGGATCGGAATCCACGCGTTCGCCGCAACGCCACTCTTCGTGATTCTGGCGCAGGGACTCCAGGGCCCGAGCTTCGGCCTCTTTCTCCCCGCGAGCGTCCACCTGCTCAACCGGATCGCGCCGCCCGGCACACGAACCTTCGCGCAGAGCGCGGGTGCGATCGCGAGCTTCGGCCTCGGCAGCATGAGCGGCAGCGCGGTCGGCGGCTACCTGGTCGACTGGTTCGGTATCACGCGGATGTACCTGATCATGGCCGGCGTGATGGCGGTGGTCATCGTCGTGTACGTGTTCGCCTTCGTCGTTTTCGCACCGCAGAGCGAGCGTCGGCCGGCGACCCGTTGAGCGGTTCCGCCGACCAGAAGGCTCTGTAGTCGGGGCCATTGGGCGCCTCGGTCCTGCGGACCGACCGGGCTGCTGCGGGCTTCGCGCCCGCGGCGCTCCGGTGTCGGCGGGTCCCGCCCGCCTTACCGATCAGACCTCGTGCTCCCGTTCCGGCAGTCCCGAACGGCAAGCGATCTCAGCCGCCCCCGCCGACACCCCTTCGGGCCCTCCGCATTCCTGGCGCGCTTCGCCCCCGGTAGAGGGTCATCTGTCGTCACCCGGCGTTACCGCAGCAGCCGAGACCAGATCGCCAGGATCCCGGGGTCGGGGATCGACCGCTCGGGCCGCGCGGTCGCGGCCACCGTCGGCGGGGCGGGGCTGCCTACCAGTCGTTGCGGTGGACGCGGTCGCTTCGATACCGGTCGGGTTGCGCGGGCTGCTCGTCGGGGTGTCCGATCACGACGAGCGAGAACGGCACGATCGACTCGGGAAGCGACAGGAGGCGACGAAACCCCGCCTCGCGGTCGGGCTGCGAGTACACCCCGCACCAGACCGAACCGAGACCGAGCGCGTGCGCCGCGATCAGGATGTTCTGCGTCGCCGCCGCGCAGTCCTGCGGGATGTACCCGGGCCCGTGCGCGAGCTCGGAGTCCGCGCACACCAGGATCGCAGCGGGTGCGGACGCCGCCATCCTTGCGTACGGATGGATGCTCGGAATCTCGGCGAGCACCTGCGGGTCGTCGATCACGACAAAGTGCCACGGTTGCTTGTCCACCGCCGACGGAGCGTACATCGCCGCGGTCAGCACTCGTTCGATCGCCTCGTCGGCGACCGGCTGCGCTCTGAACTTGCGAACGCTCCGCCGCGTGAGCAGGGCCTCGTATACGTCTGACGATCCGGTTGTGTCCATGCACCCATCCTACCCCGGCGTGGCTCTCGCGTGAACCCGTCGCCGCGTGGTCGTCCGCGCTTTTGCGGTAGCTCGACCTTTGTCACGCCGATCGGTCGGCCGCTTGTGCGCGACTGCGCGGAGCGCTATGATCGATCAGAGGATGGATACCGATATGCCGCCGTATGCCGAACTGCCGCGACTGCGCGCCCGGCTCGCCGCTCTGACCACGGAAGGGCGAACGGCCGAAGCGAATCGTGTGCGTGAAGAAATCCGGCGCCGTGTCACCGACGCGACGCAAGCGGCCGATCCGCTCATCACCGAACGCCGCCGGTTACGCGAGTGGTACCGATCGATCGTGCAGCAGATCCGCGAGCTCGAAGGTGCGATCGCCGGTGCGGCCGGCGGCAGCGATACGAGGATACGCGAACTCACGCGTCAGGCGCGTAGCGTCAACGCGCAGCACGAGCGGCTCACCGCGCAGATCAAGGCGATCCGCCGCTGCGTCACCGCCGTCGATCCACCTGACCGGTGAGCGGCGACTCGAAGCCAGGGGCCGACTCGTAGTCGCTCAGTCCGCCGTGACCGCGCGATGGGTGAGCACTCCGTTTCGATGCTCTACGACCAGCGCCTCCGCTATAGTGGTCTGATTCCTGTTCGGGTCATGGACGCTCGTGCTCAGTCCACGGAGATGGAATCGTGTCGACTCGTCGCGGAGCACGTTCGAGAAGTGCAGATGCGCGGTGAAGATATCCGTCACCCGTCCGCGCAGCACATCACGATACAGACCGGGTGTCCCGCTCTGGACGTACTTCTTCAGGTTGCGCGTCGGATCAACCGACAGGATGTACTCACGGATAGACGGCAGGTCGAACGGAACGTGCGCGCACAGGAGTGTCGGATCCCCCCGACCGAGCAGAGTCCGGAGTGACTCTTCGGTGCCGGCGATCACGTCGCTGAGCGAGTTGTCCAGAAGCACCAGCCTGTGACTGCCCAGGTCGATCGCCCGCGTCGACAAGTCCACGCCCAGCGAGTGCCAATGCGCGAGCCTCCCCCGGTCGGCGTTGACGTCGAAGCGGCTCTGGCCCAGACCGCCTGAGGGCGCTTCTATGTCATGGTTGCCTGGTACCATGTGCCAGGGCGACCGGAGCGTCGACATTAGGTCGAGCCCGAAGGCGACATTCTGCGGACTGAACCAGTCGACAAGATCCCCGAGCATGACTGTGAGGTCCGGTGACTCCTCGTTGATCCGCCGCAGCAGTCGCTGGAACGACGGCCATGCATCCTTGAAGAACGAACGAACCCCGTGGAGGCCTCGATATGGGTCATCCTCGGCGATGAGATGGGAGTCTCCGAGCAGCGCGATTTTCACGGACGTCACCTCCGGTACCGTGCAGATTGTGCCTCGTCGCCTGGCCTGAGAAGATGACCGCTGGTTTCAGCGGTCGATGAACCCCGCGATCATCTCGGCTTTCACGTCCTTGAGCCGCTCGGTGATCGATACCTTGTAGCGGTGCGGGTTGATCAGGCGCGTGTAGGTCGGGTCGAGCGACGCGATCTCGCGTTTCGCGCGGTCCTGGATCTGATGGATCGACGGCAGGTCCACGCAGACCCGCCCCGCTCTCATGACCGGTTCCAGAAGAGGCCGAATCTCGCCGTCGGGCGTGAGCGAGAAGCGCCGGTAGTCGATCGCCGGATGGTAGAAGGTCGCGCGCTCGCCCGGGACGATGCGCTCGTCGTCGAAACCGATCACGTCGGCGACCGGTGAGCCGCCGCGGTCGTAGATCCGGTGCACCTGTTTGACCCCGGGGTCGGTCGTCTTCTCGGGATTGTCCGACACCTTCATCGTCGGCACCATCGTCCCGTCGCGCTCCTTTGCCGCGAGCTTGTAGACGCCGGTCAGCGCCGAATCGCTGCCGCCGGTCACCAGACTCGTACCGACCCCCCAGAAGTCGATCGGACAACCGTCCGCGACGAGCGAGTGGATGATCTCCTCGTTGAGTTCGTTCGATACCGCGATCGTCGCGTCGGGAAGCCCGTGCTCGTCCAGATAGCGCC
>SKVA01000043.1 GCA_007129695.1 Spirochaetaceae bacterium
ATCCGATCGATCTCTACATCCGGTACATAGACGGCAGCGACGAGCTCTACGCACGCGTGCTCGCCGACGGATACCGGCTCGACGACGTCGTAGAGCTGCGTGGCGAGCTCGCGCGGTTCAACCGGTATCTCGCGCTCCCGCTGCGGGGGCAGGCGAACGTCACGGTCAGGCCGAGTGCAGTCAGTTATGGCGCTTCGCTCAGTACCCGCGTGTCCGGCTTCGACGAGCTTCCCGACGGCACGCTTCGTTTCCAGGTATCGGGCGACACCACCGGCGCAAGGATCGACGAGCTCGTCTACGCGAGCGAAATTGGTGAGATCGCGTATGAGGGCAGGCTTGCGTTCGCGCCGCTGCGGCCCGATGGGGTGCTGACGCTCCGCAATGTGGGAGTGCCGCCCTTAGAGCCGGTTTCGGCGGCCGTTCGGCTGACGTCAACGCGAACGACAATCGCGCTCGAAGCGACTCAGATCCGGTACGCCGGAATCGGCTTCGACGAGGTGGCCGCGACGCTCGTGTTCGACGAGTCTGCTCGCCTGATGCCCGATAACCCGATCGGCGTTCCAGCGGGCCTCAGCGCGCGTCTGCGGTACGACCAGATACGCGTGCTGGAGATCGAATCGATCCTGGATCCCGGGTTTGCGCCGCGCACGGTGAGTGTAAACGCGCGCCGGATCGACCCGCGCCAGCTGATTGCACTGCACGATGCGCTTGCGCTCGACCTCCTGTCCGATCTCCCGGATATCAGCGCGCTACCCGAGACGCTCGTGGTCGATACGCGGTTCAGACTCGACCTGACAGACGGACTGGTCGCGGTGGTTCCGCTCGTCTACGCGTACGACAGCGCCAACCCCGACGACCATCTGTCATTTTCGCTCCTCTACGACAACGGGAGTGCGCAGCTCCGCGACGTCACCGCGGGCTTGGCCGGCTACAGCGGATCGGGCAACTTCGCCGTCGATGTGCGTCCGGGAGGCGATATCCGCTTCGTCAGCGACGTGCGCGTGCAGGGCATTCCCTACGAGTTCGAAGGAACGTTTCGGCCAGGTCGATCGCTCGAGCTTCGCGGTCTCTACGACGTGTACGCCCGCGTCGCGCTCGACAACGCCGACCGGATCGGATTCGTCGCCTCCGGTGACGTGCCGGTGTCTGTTCTGCCCGATCAGACGAACCGTATCGCCTTCGACGTGGCAGGCCACTGGGCCGACCGCACGGCCTGGGAGGTCGACGTTCGACGGCTTGAGATCGACGGGCTGACGGTTGAGCCGGTGACCGACGCGACCGTCGCGATCGAAGGGACCGCAACACCCACCGGACTGGTGCTGCGCAGGCTGAGCTACGAGGATCGGCACTCGCGAGTGGTTGGTGACGGTCGACTCGCGTGGAACCTCCCGAGCAATCGGTACGACGCCGCGATAGAGCTGCGCTCGCCACCGACTGCCGCAGCGCTCGACGCTACGCTCGACGGCGAGCGGTACACCATCAACGTCTCCGTCGCCGGGCAAAGCGTGTCGGCTGCCGCCGAGTTCACGGATCTCCCGCTCCTTCGGGTCGGCATCGACACGATCCGCGGCGGTGCGACCGGGTCGCTGTCGCTCACGGGGACGCTCGACGACCCTGAGCTTGTCGTGGAGGCGAACCTGGTGAATGGTCGGTTCAACAATGACCCGGCCGAGCTGCGCGCGACGGTGGTCGCTGATCGCTCCGGGATAATCGTTGACAACGCGACCGGCCGACTCGGACGAACACGCGCGGAGGGCGTTCAGGCCCGCATCGACCTCTCTGCTGGAGAGCTTCTGCTTGACGGACGGCTCATTCAGCGCGGAGACACGTCATCGTTTTCGGTTGGAGTTTCGGTCATCGGTACGATGGCACCGGGCCTCGACTACTCGGGATTGCTCGACTCGGATCTGTCGGCACGCGTCGCGCTGTCGGGGCTCGGCGCAGCTGATGACGAGTGGGCGTTCGACATCGCCCGGCGCGACAGGGTGACCTCCATTGTCGGCGGCCCGACGAACGCGATCGAAGCGCGCATCCACCCCGACGGCTCGTTTACCGGGCGCGTCGGGGCACCGCTTCCGTTCGCGTTCGATGCGGTCGGATTCATCGACGGGGCCGAGCTCGAAGTAGACCTGCTGTCGGTTTCGGCCGATCTACCGCGGGTCTGGGATCTGCTTCAGATTCCGATGGTCGCTTTCACGTCGGGCGCCGCGACCGGCAGCGCCCGGATCGTCGGACCGATCAACGATCCCGACTTCTTCGGAACCCTGGTCGTAGACAGTATCACCGGCACGGTCGACTGGCTGCCCGACCAGCTCGGCCCGACGCGAACCTTCATTGTTTTCGACGAGAAGGTCATGACGATCCGCGACGCGTCGGTCGCAGCGGGACCCGGGCGGGCGACGGTCGGCGCGGTGCTCGTATTCGACCGCTGGATTCCCGAGGAGTTTCAGGTCCAGATCGTGACCGCCGACAACGGAGTTCGACTACGGACGCCGTTCGGTCGGGTCGTCGTCGATGGAATGGCGCGCGGTGACCTGCGGATCGGTGGAACTCGTGACGTAACGTCGATTACCGGCAACCTGGTCGCGTCGCAGATGTCGGTGACGCTCGGCGAGATGCCCCCTATAGAGGCGCTCCCTGATGATCAGCCCGATGTTCGCGTCGATGTGGCGCTCACGACCGGGCGGGGCGTGCAGTTCCTGTGGCCGTCGGAAACCTTCCCGATCCTGCGCGGGATCGCCGACCCCGGGCAGCGAATACGGATCAACTACGGCAGCGCATCCGACACCTTTTCGGTCGTAGGCTCGGTCGCGATCCAGGGCGGCGAGGTGTTCTACTTCGACCGGAGCTTCTATATCCAGGATGGTCGTATAACGTTCGACGAAAGCCAGGCGCAGTTTGATCCGCTGCTGACGGTCAGCGCCGAAATCCGGGAGGTCGCGCAGGATGGACCGATCAGGATATACCTGATCGCCGACGAGCGCCCCTTGAGCGAGTTCACGCCGCGCTGGCGAAGCGATCCGCCGCTGACCGAGGCGGCGATACTGTCGTTGCTCGGCAGCACCGTGTTCATCACCGACACGGGAGAGCCGATCAACCTCTCGCAGGCGGTTCTGCTGACCAGCGACGTCGTGAGCCAGTTCGGGATCATCCGCGGATTCGAGAACACGGTACGCGACGCGCTCCAGCTCGATCTGTTCAGCATCAGGACCCAACTCTTCCAGAACCTGCTCCGCGGCGTCATCGACCTGGGGCAGGACCAGGACCTGCCCCTTGACAGTGGAACCCCTTCTCTTGGAGAGTACCTGAACAACACGACGCTGTTCGCCGGTAAGTACCTCGGAAATGACCTGTTTCTGGAGCTGCTCGTACAGTTGCGCCAGTCTCGTCCCGCGTTCATGGAGCGCCAGAGCCTGGCAGGAGTCGAGATCGAGTCGGAGTTCACGCTCGAGTGGGACACTCCGTTCTTCGGTCTGGAATGGGGATTCTTCCCTCGTGATCCGAGCAGCCTGTTCCTGACCGACCACACGTTCCGCTTCTCGTGGGGATTCTCGTACTAGAGGCTATACGCGAGTGCGGCGGAGCAATAGCTTGACGATTGAGGAGTCTGAATGAGACGCATTGTGCCGATCCTGTTTCTGCTGCTGACCTTTTCAGCGATCGCCCAGTCCGACGAATGGTACATCGGCCAGACCATTCAGGACATCCGGTTCACCGGACTCGTTACGGTCAGAGAGAGCGATCTGCGACCGATCGTCGAGCCATACATCGGACGTCCATTCACCGAGCGCGGTTTTCAGGAGCTGCAGAGACGGCTGTTTGCGCTCGATTCGTTTGTCGATATCGTGCCGGAGGCGCTTCGTCCGCAGACCGGAGACGGCGTCATCGTCCGCTTTGCGGTAACCGAGCGTCCGACTGTCTCCGATATCAGGTTCGTCGGCAACCGCCGGATCAGATCGGCCGATCTCCTTGATACCATCGTTCTTCGTCCCGGTGACATGATCACGGCGGCCAGACGCAGACTCGCCGAACAGGCGATTGCGACGCTGTACCGCGAACGCGGGTACCCCGACAGCCAGGTGACCAGCCGCGTCGATGAGACAACGGTTGGCGACCGCACGCAGCACGCGGTCGTCTTCACCGTCACCGAGGGTCGGCAGGTCACGGTCCGTCAGATCAACTTCTCCGGGAACACCTTCGCGTCGGCATCGACACTTCGCGGCCAGATGCAGACCAAGGCGCAGAACATCTTCAACTCGGGAGTTTTTCAGAGCCGGGTGCTCGAGGAAGACCGTCGGCGCATCGAACAGTACTACCGCGACCGGGGGTTCATCGACGCGCGGGTGGTTGAGGTCTCGCAGGACGTCGAGCGCGACGACGAGGCCGAGCGAACCTTCCTGATCCTGACCGTCTTCATCGATGAGGGGAGTCAGTACTCGTTCGGCGGCGTATCGTTTGACGGCAACGCGATCTTCGACGACGCCGAACTCGCGGCGCTGATGCGACTGCGCGAAGGTGCGGTGCTCAACGTATCGCGCCTGCAGGAAGGCTTTGGAGCGGTTCAGGACCTCTACTACCAGAGCGGGTACATCTTCAACGAGTTCAACCTCCGCGAAGAGCGCAACGAACAGCTGCTGACGGTAAGCTTCGTTGTCGACATCGTCGAACGTCCCCGGGCGCACATCGAGCGGATCGTCGTCCGCGGGAACGACAAGACCGCGACCGACGTCATCCTGCGCGAGATACCGTTACGCGTCGGCGACGTGTTCAGCGTCTCGCGGATTCGCGAGGGCGTCCAGAATCTGATGAACCTTCAGTACTTCAGCTCGATCACGCCGGAGACGCCCTTTGGCAGCGTCGACGGGCTGATGGAACTCATTCTGAACGTCGAAGAAGCGCAGACCGCCGACATAACGTTCGGCGTTGCGTTCGGCGGGGGAACCGAGTTCCCGATATCCGCGCAGGTCGGCTGGTCGGACCGCAACTTCCTGGGGCGGGGCCAGAGTCTGGGGTTCAACGTCCAGCTGTCACCGCTCGAGCAGCTCTTGTCGTTCAACTTTCTGGAGCGATGGTTTGCGGGCCAGCGATGGTCGGTCGGTGGCGACCTGTCGGTGAACCGGCGCGTGCGAAGCGGCGTCCCGCAGGACATCCTTGCCCCGATCTTCTCCGACAACGACCCGAACGCGGTCCCCGACCCGTTCCAGGGGTACTACGTCTTCTCGGTAGACGGAACCGAGTACCCGACCGGAAGCGGCGTGACCTACAATCGTGGGGACCTCTTCCCGGATCCGGTGAACTCCGAGCTGATCACCACCTACCGGCTGATCACCGACTATCAGCTCGCCGGGGGTACGACCGCGGCGATTCCTCAGGACTACCTGATGGACTACGTCGACTGGAGCATCTCGCTCGGGGGGAATACCGGGTACCGCTTCCGGACGACGCTCGGCACCCTCGCGCTCGCGACGAACCTCCGCTCCAGCCTCAACTTCGTCGGCTACGATCCCGAACAGTTCCGACCGGCGAGCCCGCAACTCCGTGCTAACCTTGGCCGCTGGCAGCTCGTGAACCAGTGGGGCCTCAACGCCTCGCTCGATCGCAGAAGGGGACTCGCTCTCAGCCCCAGTAGCGGCTACCGCGTATCGCAGGGGGCGACGCTCGTCGGCGGGTTCCTGCTCGGCGATCGGCACTACATCCGCACCGACACGCGCGGAGAAGCCTACTTCACGCTCTGGAACTGGCAGGTCTTCGAAACCTGGAGCTGGAAGGGCGTCCTGGGCGCGCAGAGCTCGCTCGCGCTGATCTTTCCGCAGTTCTGGGTGCCGGCCACGTTCAGGACAGATCCGCAGGTGCCGATCGCCGGAACCGACCTCCTGTCAACGAACCCGATGTTCGTCGGGCGAGGGTGGGATGCCCGACTCAACGGGCAGGCGCTATGGAACAACTCGCTCGAACTGCGAATGCCGATCGCCGAGCAGATCGTCTGGCTCGACACGTTCGCCGATGGGGTCGGCATATGGGATCGTCGCCAGGACATAACAAACATCGGACTCGATGACATGTTGTTCAGCGTCGGCACCGGGCTTCGATTCACGATTCCACAGTTCCCGATCCGGATCTACCTGGCAAAGCGCTTCAGATTCGACGAGAACAACCAGATAGAGTGGCAGCAGGGCAGCCTGTTCAACAGGGATAACACGGCGACCGGTGGACTCGACTTTGTCTTCGCGATCGGCGGCGATCTGTTCTAGAGGGAGAACCATATGAAGAAGAGTGTGCTCATCATCACGCTGATCGCGACGGCGGTCGGTAGCCTGATCGCGCAGACCGGAGGAACCCGCGAAAGCTTTTCGACGGTCGCAGTCTTCGATCTTGACCGTGTGATCACGTCGTTCTTCCAGGACTCGCGTCTGGTGCGCGACTACAACGAAGCCGAACGGCAGTTTCGCGCCGACCTGCAGCGCGCCGAACAGACGCTTCGCGACTACCAGTCCCGCCGAGCCGACGCGCTCGATCGAAACGACGCGGTGACCGCCCAGCGGCTGCGGGCGGACATAGCGGCGCTCGAAGAGGACATCGCTACGCTGCGCGAGCGATTCATCATCCAGCAGGAACGACTGCAGTCGCAGCTCGCCGGTGACGAGTTCTTCACGCGTCTGTACGACGCGGTGAGTTTCGTCGCGCAGGACCGCGGGTATACGATCGTGCTCGAGGA
>SKVA01000089.1 GCA_007129695.1 Spirochaetaceae bacterium
AAACGACCGCTCACCGGCGATGTGCAAGGTCTGCTCGAACGCGACCCGGATCTTGTCCAGCACGCCTACGGCAACATCCACGGTAACGTCGAACATCACCACACCGAACTCTTCGCCACCGTAGCGTCCGATCACGTCGGTCTTGCGCAGCCGGTCGTTCAGCAATCGTGAAAGGTTCTTGATGACCCGGTCGCCGGTCAGATGCCCGTACGTGTCGTTGACGCTCTTGAAATGGTCGATGTCGATCATCGCGAAGCAGAGAGATCGCGACACGCGCGCGGCGCGCTGGACCTCGGTGTAGAGTCGCTGCATCAGGTGCGTGTGGTTCAGCAATCCGGTCAGAGAATCGCGCTCCATGTAGAAGCGCATGCTGCGGTTGCGGTCGATCCGGTTTGAGACCGATGTCACCAGGTGCTCGGGCTTGATGGGCTTGGTCAGGAACCCATCGCCGCCCTGGCTGAGCGCGCGGTACTGTTTGTCCTGATCGGTTTCGACCGACAGGAACACGATGGGAACGCCGACGAACGCCTCCTGTTGCCGAATCATCGTCGCGAGCTCGGGTCCGGTCGCACCGGGCATGTACATGTCCATCAGGATCAGATCGGGTTTCGCCTCGATGAGCACCGCGAACAGGTGGTGCGGATCGGCGACAACAGACGTGATCATCCCGGCGCGCTGCAGGATCAGCGCGTGGTACGACACCTGCTCGTTGTCGTCGTCGATGATCAGCACGTGAAACGGCTGCCCCCCGCCGCCCGACGTCAGACTGTCGATCGTATCGATCACGCGGTGCACGTCCGCGGGCATCGCGAAGAAGGCCGATCCGCCCGATCGTACCGCGAGCAGCCGCGTGTCAAAGTCATCGGCGTCGGACACGTAGAGGACGTGCACACTCCGGCTTACGTCCTCCTGGATCCGGTGGATCTGCTCGACAAGCAGCGGGTCTTTCGCGACGCGATCGACATCCATCACCACGGCCGCGCGGCAGTGCTGACAGAGAAGATCCTCTGCGTCGTCGAGTCGGGAAGCAATCCTTATACGGAACCCGTAGAACTCGAGCTGGCTTTGCAGCGATTCGCGCAGCTCATCGGAGCCAACCATCAGCACGACCGCCCGTGTACCGTCGGGCGCGGGAGCCCCTTCTTCGGGGACTTCGGCGAGTTCCTCAACGTCGCCGAAAGACTCGGAGTGGGCGCGGCGGACGACCTCACTCAGTTCGCTGACGAGCATCCTGATCGACCGGGCAACCTCGTCGGTGATCGGCCGGGCGCACTCGGTCGTCTCCTCCAGAACGTGCTCGAGCCGCTTCGCGACGACGGTTATACTGTGATAGCCAAAGGTGGCCGCAGACCCGGCGAGCTTGTGTACGGCGTTGCGGAACGACAATCGCACCAACGCGTCGCTCGCGTCGAGCTGCGCGCCCGCCTCATCGGCGATCTCCTTCATCCTAGACGGAAGGTCGGACGCGAACGTCTCTGCGAGCGCCTTGAGTCTCGCCTGCACGTTCTCCGAAAGTCCGGACATGATTGCTCCTCATCAGTCGATCTCTTTAGATCATCGGCCGGCTTTCGCGATCCCGATAGCAAAGCTGCGGTGACAGCGGTTGATGCCGGCGCTATACTCGGGCCCGGATGTCGCCGTGATCGATGCACTCGCCCGATTTCACCCTCTTGTCGCTCGCTGGTTCGCCGACCGATTCGGCACGCCGACCCAGATTCAGCACGACGCGTGGAGCAGGATAGCCACCGGGGAGCATGTGCTACTGACCGCGCCAACCGGGAGCGGCAAGACGCTCGCGGCCTTCCTGTGCGCGATCAACGACCTGATCGAACGACCGTCGGACGCGAACGCGACCCGCGTGCTCTACGTGTCGCCGCTGAAGGCGCTCAACAACGACATCGAGCGCAACCTGCTCGGACCGCTCGAACAGATCGGAGCGCTCGCTCGCACGGCCGGACACGATGTTTCGCCGATTATCGTATCGACTCGCAGCGGCGACACGCCGTCGGGCGAGCGGCAGCGAATGGTCCGTCGACCACCCGACATCCTGATAACGACGCCCGAAAGCCTGAACCTGATCCTGAACTCGCCGATCGCGTGGCGGATGCTCGAGCGCGTGGAGACGGTGATCCTGGACGAGATCCACGCGCTGGTCGCCGGCAAACGTGGCGTTCATCTGATGACCGCGATCGAGCGGCTCTGCCTGATCGCCGGTGAGTTCCAGCGGATCGCGCTGTCGGCGACGGTCCGCCCCGTCGACCGGGTCGCACGCTTCGTCGGCGGATACAGGCCCACCGCTACACTCGGGTGGGACACGACCTACGAGCCGAGGCCGGTCGGCGAAGTCACCGCATCGGACGCAAAGGAGATCCGGGTGTCCGTCGATACGGTCGCGACCGACGAACCGGAGTTCTGGCCCGCACTACGCGACAGGATTCTCCAGGAGATACACCGGAACCGGTCGACGCTCGTGTTCGTGAACACCAGACGCCACGCCGAAAAACTGACGCTGCTCCTCAACGACAACCGCGACGAACCGATCGCGTACTCGCATCACGGGTCGCTCGCGCGAGAGCTTCGTTCATTCGTGGAGGAGTCGCTCAAGGCGGGACGGATGAAGTCGATTGTCGCAACAAACTCGCTCGAGCTCGGCATCGACATCGGGACTCTTGATGAGGTCGTGCTCGCCGGGACACCGCGCGAGGCGAGCTCGCTCCTGCAGCGCATCGGTCGCTCTGGACACGGCGTCGGCCAGACGAGCGTCGGGCTGATCGTGCCACTTCACGGGCTCGATCTCGCGTCTGCGGTAGTGATGGCCGAGTGCGCTTACGCGCGCGAGATAGAAGAGACCGTCCCGGTCGATGCACCACTGGACCTGCTCGCGCAGATCGTTGTCGGGATGACGCTCGCCCGGGAGTGGCGCATCGACGAACTGTTCGCGGCGCTCCGCTCGTGCGGCTCGTACCACACGCTCTCCCGACAGCGCTACGAGCTCGTCCTGGAGATGCTGGCGGGGCGTTTCGCGTCAACGCGCGTCCGTGAACTGAGCGCTCGGATCGTCATCGACCGCGTCTGCGGAACGGTACGCGCGCTTACGCACGCGCGCGCACTCCTCTACCAGGCCGGTGGGACGATCCCCGACCGCGGGTACTACACGCTGCGGGCCGTCGGCGGTGGCAGAATCGGAGAGCTTGACGAAGAGTTCGTCTGGGAGCGCCGCGTCGGCGAAACCTTCGTGGTCGGGTCGCAGGCGTGGACGATTCGCCAGATTACCGACCGGGACGTGACCGTGTCGCCCGCCGACCGCTCGACGTCGGCGATCCCGTTCTGGCGAGCAGAACGATCGGGGCGTACCGCCTTCGCGTCCGAAAGGATCCTGCGGTTCTTCAGCGACTGTGAAGCCGAACTCGCACGGCGCCCGGACGGCAACACAGGCGTACCCGACGGCGACGCGCCGGTTCCACGCAGAATCGACCGGCACGAATGGATCTCCAACGACGCGAAGAACTCGCTTCGCGACTTCCTGATACGACAGCGCTCGGCGACGGGAACCCCGCTTCCGCATCGCACGCACATCGTAGTCGAACAGATCCTCTACCGGGCCGCATCGGACGTCGGCGAGCAGCGGCTGCTGATCCACACGCAGTGGGGCAACCGCGTAAACGCGCCGCTCGCGATCGTACTTTCGCAAGCGTACGCGCAGACGACCGGAATGCGGCTCGATGCGGTGTCGAGCGACGAGTGCGTGATGCTCACTGTGCCGACCGGTTGCGATCCACCGACGGTGTTTGGCACCGCGGTGTGCCGCCGTCTCGCCGACCACGGAGGCATCGAAGAGCTCCTGCGCAACGAGGTCGAGCAGACCGGACTCTTCGGCGCGTTGTTCCGAGAGAATGCCGGCAGAGCACTGCTGTTGCCGCGCGCCGGGTTCGGCAGGCGCATGCCGCTGTGGCTCACGCGGCTGAAGTCCAAACGCCTGCTCTCCGCGATCGCGGGGCTGCCCGACTTCCCGATCGTGATCGAGACCTGGCGCAGCTGTGTCCGCGACGCGTTCGATCTGCCTGCTCTTCGCGCGTTGGTGGAGGACGTCGCATCGGGAATCACTCGCGTGTCGTACTGCGAGCCGACGCATCCGAGCCCGTTCGCCGCGTCGATCATCTGGCAGCAGACGAACGCGCTGATGTACCGAGACGACACACCCGACGAAGCGGCGCGTAGCGGTGTTCCCGACAGCGTGATCGCCGAGTTACTGCACGACGACGCGCTACGACCGCAGCTCGATCGCGCGGGCATCTCAGCGCTCGAACGCCGACTCCAGCGGCTCGATCCGGGCTACTCACCGAAGGATGCCGGGGAACTCGCGGCCTGGATCGAAGAACGGATCATCCTGTCGGTCGACGACGTCGAGCGGCTGTCGGCGGCGATCGACGCCGAAGGCGCGACCGATGCGCTCGACCTTGGCGATCACGCGCGACGCGTGATCGTCATCGATACCGGCACAGGGCCGCTGGTCGCCGCGCTCAACCGCCTGCCGGTGCTGATCGCGATCTACCCGGACACCGCCTATAGGCTCCCCTCCGGTTCGCGCCTCGCCGACCTGACGGCCCCTTCGCCGCAGGCAGGGAAACTGTCCGACGCGGCGCTCGCCCGCCAGATCGGAGTCGACGACCAGGACGCCGTGCCCGACGTCGATCCTGCCGACGCGGTCATCGAAGTGTTGTCATTCTGGGGACCGGTCGATCCCGAGCACTTCGCGTCGCGGTACGGGATCGATCGCGGTCATTGGGATGCGGCAATCGCCGCGCTTCACGACACTGGACGAGTGGTGCGCGGTCGGCTCATCGCGGGTAGCGTCCGCGAACAGTTGTGCGATTCGCAGAACCTGGAGCGGCTGCTGCGCGCCGGACGGGCCGAGCGTCGACGCGCGTTCGCACCGGTCGACGCGCCTCGACTCGTTCCACTGTGGACCGAACTGACCGGGTTTGCGGTTGGGCCGGGCGACCCCGACCGTCTGGCCGCGACGATCGACGCGCTCATCGGGTACGCGGCGCCGGCGTCTCTGTGGGAGACCGAACTGTTCGCCGCGCGGATGCCCGGCTACTACCCCGCCTGGCTCGACGCGCTCCTTGCGACCTACGATCTTCAATGGCGCGGCGCCGGGTTGGGCAAGACCGCCTTCGTGACGTCGCAGCTCGCGCCTTCGCTGTCCCCGCCGCGCCAGGCGTCGCAGGCCGAGTCGACCGGCGACCTCCAAGCGCTTCGCGCCGCGTTGTCGCGCGGACCAAAGACCTTCGGCGAGTTGATCGTCGAAACCGGCGTCGGCCGTGACCGGCTGACCGCGACGCTGTGGAGCGCGGTTTGGGACGGTTCGCTGACCAACGCGTCGTACGACGCGCTTCGTCGCGGTGTCCGCGCCCGGTTTCGAACACCCGCGCCGCGCTCGGGGCTTCGAAGCATCGGCGGCCGCGCAACGCGCAGGCTCGTGCCGCGCGACGGCGAAGGACGATGGCGCATCTGCGACGACAACGACGATTCGGACGCGCTCGATCCGATCGAAGCGCTCGAGCAGGCTAAGGATCACTCGCGAATCCTGCTCGACCGCTACGGTGTCGTGTTTCGCGAGCTCGTTCAGCGCGAACACGGCGCGTCTGCCTGGCCGGCGCTGTTCAGGGCGTTACGCATCATGGAGCTCGCCGGCGAGGTGATCGGCGGGTTGTTCGTGCAGGGGGTCGGTGCCCCTCAGTTCGCGACCGCCGACGCGCTCGGCCGGCTTCATGAATCCATCGACCCGAAGCGCATCGTGTGGATGAACGCGCTCGACCCGGCAAGCCCGTGCGGGCTCTCACTCGGCGCGGCCATGGCCGACCTGCCGACCCGTCTACCGGGCAACCATCTGGTGTTTCGTGGTGAGAGGCTGGTCATGGTGGCCTGCCGGTCGGGGCGGGATCTGCGATTTCTGGTGAGCAGCGACGATCCCGACGTGCCCGACTTCCTGTCGCCGCTGCGGTCTATGCTTTCGCGCCAGGTGGACCCGACAGCTCGCGTCCGGGTCGAGACGATCAACGGGGTAACGGCGCGGGAGAGCCCGTTCGCGCGACGGCTGCTCGACGCGGGGTTTCGCGACGAGTTTCACGCGCTCGTGCTGAACGCGTCATACCGATAGGCTCTCATACCGACCGGCAACGCGACCGGCTGACCGAACCCGCACGGAACCGGCGACTACCGTCGGTATCCCGACCGCAAGCACGGCGATCATCACCGGGGTGGAGACCACGCTGAAGACCCGCAGCGCCACGCCTGCGAGCGCGACGAGCGTTCCGACCCAGATCACCACGAGCGCACGATTGACGAGCCGACGTCGCACGCGCTGGTACTCCTCGTCGATGTACTGAACCCACCGGAACGCCTTGACGTGCTCGACGGCAAACTGCTCCGAAATCTGCCGGCCTATCCAAGCCGGATCGCGTCGGTTGCACAGGTGATCGATGATGACTGGCCGTGCGGCCGCCGCGATCTCCTGATCGTGGCGGATCTGCTCGCTGCGGTTCATCGCCCCCCGTCCCGGGGGACCCCGTCCCGGGAGGCTCCTCCGTAGCCGAGCGGCGCGAGCACTCCTGTCGCAAGAAAGCCGAGCGCGAGGCCACCAAGAATCATCGCGCCTCCCCAGATCTCAAACGCCGAATCGATCCTCGCGACCGA
>SKVA01000080.1 GCA_007129695.1 Spirochaetaceae bacterium
CCGTTGTACCACCCCATCTCCGCCTCCGCGGCGGCGTAAACGTCATAGTCCAGGTCTGGAGACTCGGAGAGCTCGATCTCATCGTCGCTCACGACCCATTCGATTATCCGGTCGATTCCGTCGCCCGTCACGGCAGAGCACGTTACGATCTCGGCGTCGGGCGCGAGCGTGCGCAGAAAGCTGACCGCGTCGGCCACCTCCTCCGCGGTGAGCAGATCGGTCTTCGTGACGACGAGCCGACGCGCGTCGCGGATCTGGTGCGCGATCAGCACCTCTCGCGGCGTGACCGGTGCGGTGAGGTTCATCCGGCGGTACTCGCCTATGAGCCGAGGACCGTCTGCAAGGACGATGTACGCGGTAAGCCGGGCAAGCCCCGCGTGAAAGAGCGACAGCGGGGTCAGCACCGTCGCGGTCAGATCGGTACAGCTTCCGACCGGCTCGGCAAGGATCACGCGCGGCGCGACCGTGCGTCGGATCTCACTCAGATTGGTGACGAAGTCGCCGAACTTGCAGCAGAAGCAACCCTCGAGCACTTCCGCCGCCGCAAGCCCTCGACCGCGCGCGTGCGCGGTATCGACCAGGTGTTCGCCCTGATCGTTCGTGATCACCGCGGTCGCGATCCCGCGCGCGGACAGCGCATCGCCGATCCGCACCATCAGCGTCGTCTTGCCGCTCCCAAGAAACCCGCCGAGCAGGACGAGTGCCGGGCGGTCGGCGTCGGAGCTGGAAGGAGGCGCGGCAGCGGAGCTACTCATCGGGGCGGCCCTTCGCGGACGCGAACGCACGCCACGCTGCGGCGACCGCGTCGGCGCGATCGGTCGGGCAGATCACGGTGACGCCCGCGCCGGCGGGACGTCCGGGTGCCGACGGCGCGTCGTCCCACTCGATCCGTCCGCTGTTGTCGCTGACGTAGCGCCAGTCTCCGTCGACGCGAGCCCAGCCCTTGATGCGGTACGTGTCGTCCAGGATCGACCGAAGGAAGCGGTCGGCTTCGGCGTGGGTGACCGAGTCTATCTCCAGCTGGAGCGCGGCGGGCCGGGTCTCGGGCGTCGAGCACGACACCAGGTCACCGCTGCGGTCGGCGCCGGGACCGGTGATGAGATCGATCTCTACGGCGGCGTGGCTCGTGACGACCACAGTGGCGTCGCGGTTCACCGTGGCGATCGCGTCGCGAAGCGCGGCGACCGCATCGGGCGCCACCAGGTCGGCCTTGTTGATCATCACCACATCGGCCGCCGCGATCTGCGCGTCGAGCGCGGGCAGCGTGCCGCGGAGTTTGGGGTAGCGCACCGCGTCGACCACGCAGACGGTTCGGTCGACCCGGTAGTCGCCGGCGAGCCGGTTCTCGCGCAAGAGCCGCGACAGGCCCGACGGATCGGACATCCCGCTCGCCTCGACGATGAGACGGCGCGGACGCAACCGTGAGAACATCCGCAAGCCCGCGACGAACGATGCCGACTTGCACGTGCAGAAGATCGACCCGTCTGCGACCTCGAAGATCTCGAGCGCGGCGTCGCGGTTGTGCGACATGATCAACGCACCGTCGACGACGACGGTACCGAAGTCGTTGACCAGTAGCCCGATGTCGGGTCGCCCGGTCGGAGCGCCACGCGTCGCGAGCGCGCGAAGGAGCGCGTTCACGAGCGTGGTCTTGCCCGCGCCCAGGAAGCCGGTCACGAGCGTGAGCCCGATCGGCTCGTCGGTATCGTTCATTGCGCCGCGGCTGCGGCGACCGCCTTCGACAGTTCCTCCCGGCTGGGGATGACCGAGATGAACGCGGGCTTGCCGTTGATCACGATCGTCGGAAGATTCTGGACGCCGAGCTTGCCGAGCCGGACGATGTTCTCCGGCTGCGTGATCTTGTGCTCGACGATTTCGACCCGCGTCCCGTACTCCTTCTCCATGTCGTCGGCCGCGGCGCGCATGTAGCCGCACGCGGCGCACGTCGCCGAGTCGATCGTGAGCACCTCGATCAGCACGTGGTCGAGGTTCGCGTAGTCGGGCAGCTCGACGTCGATGCCGCTGTCGGCCTTCGTGTAGCCTTCGATCCGAGCGCGCGCGGCGGCCGGGTCCTGCACCGCCATCGCGACGCCGATCACGTTCTCAGGCGGCGTCGCGTACGGCATGTCGCACCCGGGGGCCAGGATGAAGTTCCGCGTTCCCATCGCGTCGAGCTTCTCGAGCGCCGCCTTCTGCGCGTCCATCTGGTTACCCAGGAGCATCACGACGGTGAGCTGGATGTTGCCGCTGATCACGACGTCGTACCGGTCGGTGACCTGCTTCGCCGCGACCATGTCGATGTTCTCGTCGATGCCGATCGCGTCGGGGCCGGTCTCGCACATTTTGGCGATGTTCTTCGTCGCGTCGCCGCACACGAAGAACGAGCTCATGACGCCCTTATCGCGGAGCGCGGTGAACAGACGCGTGTACGGCGCCTTCATGAACTGGTCGAAGGTGTCGGGTGAGATCTGCGATATCAGCGGATCGACCGACGCAAGGACGTCCATCCCGGCGCCGATGTAGTGGTCGGCCATCGCGATCGCGACGTCGGTGCAGTAGTCCAACAACCGCACGACGTAGTCGGGGTCGTCGTACATGTCCATGAAGATGTCGGTGCCGCGCAGGTGCGACGCGAGCGTGAACGGACCGCAGAACAGCCCGTAGAGCGCCGTGTCGGCGGCGACGGTGCGGAAGCGCTTCATCACGTCGACGACCAGCCCGACGCGACCATCGCCGAGTGCGGGCAGCTTGGTGGGCACCGTCGGATCCGCGGCGAGCGGGTGGCTCTTCACCGTGGGCGGAGCGTCGTCGGCCCACAGGAGGTCGCACCCGAGCACCTCGGCCTCGATCTGAAGGTCGAACACGACGGGCATACCGTCGGGCGAGTACTGTCGGCGCGCCTCCACCAGGCACTCGAACAGCTTGTCCGCGTCGGTCAGAAGCTCGGTCGCGGTGTAGCCCTTCAGGCTCGCGATCTGGACGCCGGTGTACGGGACCCATGGCGCGCGCGGGAGCTCCTCGTTGCGCATCGCGCGGGTGATCAGTTCTTTGCCGTTCATGTCTCCTCCTGTCGGATGCTCCCTATAATACAGATGTCCGGTGCGCGGTTCTTGCATCGCTTTACGCTTTTTGTTCTATTCTCTACTCTGACGCGTTGAGTACCAGTACCGACGCCGACGTCACATCGTTCTCCTTCGATCGGGCCGAGGAAGTCGCGCGCCACTACCAGAGCGCGACGCGCATTCGCTGCCACGTGATCGACGCCGACGGGCGACCGGTGGTCGGCGGCCGACGGATGAGCGGGCCGGTCCGGTGCGGCCTGTGCCGGACGCTCGAAGCGGCGTCGGGGCGCGTCACCAACTGCACGCAGGCGCACCTCTACGGCAGCTTCGAAGCGATGCGCTTCGGCGGGCGCTACACCTACTTCTGCCCGCTGTCGCTCACGCACCTGAGCGCGCCGCTCCTCTCCGACGGCGTGATGGTCGGCGCGTTCGTCGCGGGGCCGGTGCTGCTGATCGACCCGGCCGAATACGTCGCCGATGAGATCGCGACGCGCTACGATCTGTCCGCACCCGACGCGCGGAAGGCCGAACGCGCGCTCGGCTCGATCGAGCACGTGACCCCGGCTCGCGCGCACGCGCTCGCCGAGCAGCTCCTCTATTCGGCGTCGTGGGCGTGCGGGGCCGACGTCGCGCGGATCGTCGAAGAGCAGGACCGGCTGTCGCACGAGTCGAACATCTCGGTCTACATCCAGCACCTCAAGACGATGGGCGGCGACACCGACCACGCGTACCCGACGCAGAAGGAGCGCGAGCTCCTCGAGCACACCCGAGCCGGGGAGCGTGAGGCCGCGCGGCTCGTGCTCACCGAACTGCTCGCGCAGATCCGGTTCTCCACCGGCGAGGACGTCGAGCAGCTCAAGGCGCGCGCGCTCGAGCTCACGGTGCTCCTCAGCCGTGCCGCGCTCGACGGCGGTGCCGACCCGGAGAGCGTGTTCGGCCTCAACTACTCGGCACTCGCTGAGATCCACAGCTTCACCGACGCGCACACGGTGAGTGCGTGGCTCGCACGGATGACCGACCGCTTCCTGAGCTTCGTGTTTGACGTGCGCGACGCGCGCCACCGCGACGTGATCCTCAAGGCGATGCGCTTCATCAGAGAGAACCTGTCGGCGCGGATCGGCCTCGACGACGTCGCGTCGTCGGTCCGCCTGAGCGGCGCGTACTTCTCGCGCCTCTTCCGCGAGGAGACCGGCGAGACGTTCATGCAGCACTTAGCCCGAGTGCGTGTCGAGCGCGCTCGTCAACTGCTCGCGGAAGGAAGCCGAGAGATCATCGACATCGCGAGCGAGACCGGATTCGCCGACCAGAGCCACTTCTCGCGCGTGTTCAAGAAGCTCACCGGAACGAGCCCGCTCCGGTTCCGCCGCGAGCACGGGGTTCCGGGCGCGGGGTGAGCGGCTCCCCCCGCTTGCCGCGCGCGGGCGGTTGCGGCAATACTGGCCGCATGAAACGCAGCGACGTGAACCGGCTCCTCTCAGACGCGAAGGAGTTCTTCGCTACCATGGGATTCAGGCTGCCCGCGTGGGCGCACTGGGCGCCGGGCGACTGGAAAGGACGCTCGGACACAGAAGAGATCGTCAACGCCGCGCTCGGCTGGGACGTGACCGACTTCGGGAGCCAGGACTACCAGAACCGCGGTCTGATGCTCTTCGCGATCCGTAACGGCCTGTCGTCGGGTAAGCCCGCGGCGGCGGGCCTCGCGTACGCGAAGCCGTACGCCGAAAAGATCATGATCGTCGATGAGAACCAGGAGACACCGTTCCACTTCCACTGGAACAAGATGGAAGACATCATCAACCGCGGCGGCGGCAACCTGGTGCTCGAACTCTTCATGGCCGACGCGGCCGAGGAGTTCTCCGACGACCCGGTGACCGTGAGCGTCGACGGGATCATCCGAACGGTACCGCCCGGCGGTACCGTCGTACTCCATCCCGGAGAGAGCATCACGCTCTACCAGAACCTCTACCACCGCTTCTACGGAGAGCCGGGACGGGGCCGTGTGCTCGTCGGAGAGGTGAGTACCGTGAACGACGACTCATCGGACAACCGGTTCAAGGAAGCCGGCGGCCGCTACCCCGCGCTCGTCGAAGACGAGGAGCCGCTGCACCTCCTGGTCTCCGACTACGCGACGTACCTGGGCTGAGGAGCTCCACCGATGCCATGGTTCCGCGCAAACTTCCACTGCCACTCGACGAACTCCGACGGTGACGCGGGCCCCGAAGAGACCGCGCGGATCTACCGCTCCTTCGGGATGGACGTCGTCACGCTGTCCGACCACAACACGCTCACGCACCCCGACGAGTACCGCGCGGCGCTCGGGTCCGACGCGATCGCGCTTCCGTGCAGCGAGTACACGGGACCCAAGTGCGCGCACGTGCTCGGTGTCGACGTGGATGACGCGGTCGCTCCATCGCGGGAGCAGGCCGACGTCGACGTGATCGGGATCCTCCGCGACGGTGTCGACCGCGTCCGGGCGGCCGGTGGCGTCGCGGTGCTCTGCCATCCGTGCTGGAACTGGACGTGGGACCACGACGCGCTCATGGCGCTGCCCGACGTGACGCACTTCGAGGTGTTCAACGCCGCGCCCGACTGCAACAGCTATCCGACCTTCGGACGCTCGGCGCCCGAAGTGATCTGGGACCGGGTGCTGTCGACCGGCCGGCTGGTCTACGGGGTCGCGACCGACGACGCTCACTACTATCACGCGCACGGCCGCGACGGAAAGCCGCCGCGCAAGCTCTCTCCGCCCGGTCTTGGCTACTGCGTGATCGACGCGCCCGAGCTTTCGCGGAGGGCGGTCCGCGACGCGTTCGAGGCGGGCCGGTTTTACGCGTCGACCGGAGTCGAACTCGCCGACTACCGCGTCGGACCCGATGCGATTCACGTCCGGGTCGCGCCGTGGTCGCACGAGCGCGCCACGATCGAGTTCATCGGCATCGACGGTACGCTCCTTGCCCGCCACGACGGTCTGTCGGCCGACTACCGGTTCACCGGGGTCGAGCGCTACGTCCGCGCCCGCATCACCGACACCACCGGAGGCTACGCGTTCACGCAGCCGGTCATGCTCTGACCCGGTTGCTGCGACCCCGAGGGTGCCATACACTGGGCGCATGAACACAGATCACACCCGAACCACCGGCACCGGACCGCGCCGGGTCGAAGTCACCCGGACAAACGGAGCGTACCGGCTCACCGTCGACGGGGCCGAGTTCTTCGTCCGCGGCGCGGGCGGTAGCGGTCCGCGTATCGACCGGCTGGCCGCGCACGGTGCGAACTCGATCCGGACGTGGAGCACCAACGACGGCACGGCGGTTCTGGACGCCGCGCAGAAGGCCGGGCTGATGGTACTGATGGGGATCCGCGTGGGTCTTGAGCGACACGGGTTCGACTACGATGATCACGCGACGGTCGAAGAACAGCTCGATCGGATCACCGGCGAAGTGCTCGGGCTCAAGGATCACCCCGCGCTCCTTGGCTGGGGGATCGGAAACGAGCTCAACCTGAACGCGACGAACCCCGCGGTCTGGAGCGCGGTCAACGACATCGCGCGGCGGATCCACGACGTCGACGGCAATCATCCTGCAACGACGATGCTCGCCGGAATCCGGAAGGCGAC
>SKVA01000051.1 GCA_007129695.1 Spirochaetaceae bacterium
AAGGCCGCCAGAGCGGGCCCGGCACACCACGAGACCAGGCGTGTGGCCGCGGCGATATCGACCTCTTCGCGTACTGCAAGGCGATGGTCGACGGCGGCTACGATGGACCCGTGTGCCTGGAGGTGATCGGAGCGAAGGACCACGACCTGCCGCTCGTGACGATGATCGCGGCTGAGAGCTATGGATACCTGAACGCGTGCCTGAAGGCGCTTGGAGGAAGATGATGGCGAAGACCAACCTGATCCTGATCGGGATAGACAGCCTGCGGCGCGACCGCATGAGCCTCTACGGCTACCACCGGCTGACCACCCCGCACATCGACCGGTACGCAGCAGGCGGCACCGTTTTCGAGGAGCCGTTCAGCCCGAGTATCCCTACAACCCCCGGCTACGCCTCGATGCTGACCGGGATGGACTGCTTCGGGACCGATGTGGTCGCGCTGCGGCACAAGGGGCCGATGCACGACGGCGTGGCGACCCTCGCCGAGGTGCTGCGCGAGAACGGCTACGAGTCGACGTGCGTCGGTTTCGAGGGGAACCCCGCCTCGCGCGGCTTCGACAACTACCTGAAGTTCGAGGGCTGGGCCTCGGACGCGACCGGCCGCAGCCCGAAGGCGGAGGCGCTCAACGCCGTCACTATCCCTGAGCTCAAACGGCTCGCCGGGGGATCGAAGCCGTTCTTCCTCTTCATGCGGCACATGGACCCGCACTCGCCGTATCTGCCACCGCGCCCCTTCGAGCGAATCTTCTACGACGGGAACGAGTTCGACCAGGCCAACACGTCGATGAAGCCGGTCTTCGAGTTCGCGCCCTTCGCCGACTACTTCCGCTCCTGGATGCCCGAAGGCGTCACTGACACCGAGTACGAGAATGCGCAGTACGACGGCGCGGTCGCATACATGGATGCCGCGATCGCGAACATCTTCCAGTCGATCCGCGACCTGGGGATCGAGGGCGAGACGCTCGTCGTGATCACCTCCGACCACGGTGAGACGCTCGACGAGCACGAGTGCTATTTCGACCACCACGGCCTCTACGACTGCACGCTCGTCGTGCCGCTCGTCTTCCGGATGCCCGGCGTCGTCCCCGAGCGCACGCGGGTACCCGGTGCGGTGCAGCTCAAGGACATCATGCCGACGGCGCTCGAACTCATGAAGGTGAAGACGAAGATCAGGTTCAACGGGCGAAGCCTCGTCCCATGGATACGCGCTTCCTCCACGCGCGACGCCGGCGGACCCGGCATCCGCGGCTCGGTTGAAGCGGACGGCTTCGACCGGTGCGGCCCTGAGCCCGAGTTCTACATCACCGAGGCGACCTGGATGCGCAAGCACGGCTGGCGTACCCCCGAATGGAAGCTCATCCACGCGCTCGAGCCCGATCTCCACGGGAAACCGGAGGTCGAGCTCTACAACCTCGTCAACGACCCCGAAGAGAACGTGAACCTCGCCGAACGCGAGCCGGGCGTGGTCGCGTACCTGGAAGCGCGCATGCACGCGCACATCGCGCAGCGCGAAAAGCAGACCGGCCGCACGAACCCGATGTACACGAACCTCGACTGGCACGGGAAGGGCACGGGTCCCTTCACGAGCAGCCAGGAGGCATACGACGCGATGCACATCGGCAGCAGGAGCGCCGCAGCGAAGCTGCAGGACAAGGGGACACCGGGGGCCGCGAAGGCGGGCGCCGGCGATAAGGGCGTGGTGAGGTCGGGCGCCGCCAAGAGAACAGGCCGGGCCTGATGGCTGGCGGGGAGCGAGTGCGCGTCTGTGTGATCGGGCTCGGGCCGATCGGCAACCTGCACTCGACGATCTACGCGTCCGACGACGTCGCCGAGCTCGTGGGCGTCTGCGATCTGCTACCGGAGCGGGCGGAGGCGACCGGGCTGCGACTCGGCGTCCCGTATTACACCGACGCGGCGCAGATGCTCGCCGCTTTGAAGCCGGAGGTCGCAAGCGTGGCGACCGGCGGTTTCGAGTACTCCTCCGACCATCACCCGGTGACGATCGCCGCGCTCGAAGCCGGATGTCATGTCCTCTGTGAGAAGCCGCTGTCGAACGAGCTCCACCTCGCGGCCGAGATGGTCGATGAGGCGGCGAAGCGGGGACTCTGCCTGGGCTGCGACTTCAACCATCGGTTCACGCCGGCTGCGTACACCGCAAGGCGGTGGGTCGACGAGGGGCGCATTGGGCAGCAGCTTTTTGCGCGGATGTCGCTCTGGATCGGTCGGTTCGCCGATCCGGAGACCGATGTCTATCATCTGAAGGCGCTCAACCCGCACTCGGTCGACATCCTGCGCTACTTCTGCGGGGAGATCGAGGCCGTGCAGTGCTTCGCGACGAAGGCGCCCGGACGCGCGATCTGGTCGACCGCGTCGATCAACCTCCGCTTCGCGTCCGGGGCGGTTGGAAACCTGACATCGAGTTATGATTTTGGCCGCGGCCACCCGATGGAGCGGTGCGAGGTCGGCGGGACGAAGGGACGCTTCGTCATCGACGACATGTGGCGAGAGGCGACGCTCTACCCGGCGGAGACCCTCGAGAAGCAGGTCTACACCAACCCGGTCTTCGGCGGGTACGCGAACTTCGACGACACCTTTCGCGCTCGGCTGCATCGCTTCGTCGAGCAGGTGCGCGACGGAGTGGCGCCGGCACAGATCGACGGGTCGGGCTCGGACGCGCTCAAGGGCCTGCGGGTGATCTTCGCGGCGATCGAGTCGCTGCGATCCGGGGCGATTGTCGACGTGAAACAGGAATAGGAGATCGATATGGCACTGAGAGTTGGAATCGTAGGGGCGCGCGGGATCGGCGGGAATCACGCGGCGAGTCACATGGCCGACGACCTCTCCGAGCTCGTCGCGATCGCGGACGTCCACAAGGAGCGCGCCGACGAGCTCGCCGGCAAGCACGGCGTGAAGTCGTACGCGAGCCTGCGCGAGATGCTCGGCAATGAAGAGCTCGATATCGTCGACGTCTGCACCGGCGGGAACGAGAACGGGAGCTGGCACTTCGAGCCGGTGATGGAGGCGCTCGAGGCGGGCAAGCACGTTCTGGTGGAGAAGCCGATATCGAACGACATCGAAGAGGCGCGAGCGATGGTCGCGAAGGCGGCGGAACTCGACCTCTACCTCGGCTGCCATCTCAACCACTACTTCACGGAGCCGGCACAGAAGGCCGACGAGTACCTGCGCGACGGGATGATCGGCGAGCTCGGCTACTGTCTTCACCGCATGGGCTTCCCCGGAGGCGAGGCGAGCTTTGTGCCTTCGAACGCACCGCGCTCCGCCGACTTCCCCTACTTCCACGTGAAGGCGTTCCTCCACCACCCGTTCAGCATCATGCGCCACTTCTGCGGCGACATCACGCACGTTCAGGCGTTCTTCGATCGGCCAGGATTCCGAAAGAACGCGAACGACCTCATGGTGAGCGTGAACAGCATCCACGTGACCTTCGTCAACGGCGCGATCGGTTACCTCTTCAGCCAGCGCGGCGACTACACGATGGGGCTCGGCGGCTGGTGGAGTGTGGAGGTCGGCGGCTCGAAGGGCACCTTCTGCATCGAAAACTGCGTCGAGAGGGTCACCTACTGGCCGGCCCCGAACCCGGAGGATGCCGCGCAGCCGCAGAACCTTGGCCTTGGCAAGTCGCCCGACCCCGTGGTCACCGATAGCGGCGTCACCGATTTCGGCACCACCTTCCCGAACCGGATCCACGCCTTCATGGAGGACGTCACCAACGGAGTGCCGAAGGAGAAGCTGCGCGCCTCGGGCCGCGACGCGCTCGCCGCGCTCGAGTACACCTTCGCTGCGATCGAGTCGTACGAGGAGGGCGGAGTGCTCGTGCGACCGGCCGCGCTGCCGACGCTGAAGGGGGACCCGCTCTCCCAATAGTGACGGTGTGCCACCACATGCGATGGACGATAGAGCGGGCACGGTGAGAGGATCGCACTCAGTCGCGGAGCTCGTCCCGACTGGTGCCGACGCAGCCACCGGTCGCTGAACCCGCGCCTCCACTTGTACGCCACCCGCCGTCAGTATACGCTCGCCCCATGAGTACCGCTACCTGGAACCCGCTCGCCGAGTGGAAGCACACGGACATCGACTGGATCAGAATCGACATCAGCCGCGAAGACCTACGCCGCTTCACGACCCGAAGCGACTGGAAAGGCCTCGCGTACACGCTCGGTTTCCTGCTCCTCATTGGCGCTACCGGGACGCTCGCGTACCTGGCGTTCGCGCGGCGCGCGTGGGTGCTCCTGGCGCTCGCGCTCTACGTGCACGGCACGTTCTACGGCTTCTTTGGGAACGCGCTCCACGAGCTCGGGCACAACACTGTCTTCGCGAGCAAGTGGCTCAGCGTCTTCTTCACTTCGCTCCTGGGGTGGCTCTACTGGCCGTTCAACCCGCACCTCTACCGGCTGAGTCACCAGAAGTACCACCACCGCTACACGCTCCACCAGGGGAGCGACGGGGAGGACGTGCCCAACTACGTGGCGATCACCCCCAGGCTCCTGGTCAACCTCTTCCTGAACGTCCTGCACTGGAAGTCGCTCGCGCACAACCTCTACCGGCTGTTCACGGTCACCCCGGCGAGCAAGGGGTGGCGCGGCCGCGGTCCGAGGCTCGACACGTGGGAGCGGTTCGTCCTGGACACCGCGAGCGAGAAGGAGCGGGCCCAGGTCTACCGGCACGCAGTGGCGTGCCTGGTGGGACACGTCGCGTTCGCGGCCGTGTGCATCGTGAGCGGCTACTGGTTCATCCCCATCGTGGTGACGCTCGCGCCGTTCTACGGCGCCGCGTTCATGGGGTACATGGCCGGCATCCACCAGCACGCCGGGTGCGAGGCGAACCACCCTGACTTCCGCATCTCCTGCGGCGACGCGATTCTTGATCCGCTCACCTCGTTCCTCTACTGGCGGATGGAGTACCACATCGAACACCACATGTTCGCCGCCATCCCGTGCTACAACCTTCCGGCATTCGCCCGGTTCGCGGCCGACCAGCTCCCCCCCAAGGAGTGGGCGATCCCGCGAATCCGGAAGCTCCACCACCTGTGCAAAGAGAAGTTCGGTTCGCACCAGGAGTGGCGGGACCGTTACGGGGTGTATAAGGGTTTCTGAGGCCCCCCGCACAGTCTCGCACCGGGCAGACCCCGCCCTACATCCCCAACTGCTGGCCGCACATGTAGTGGTAGAGGCCGCGGCGCTCCATGAGCTCGTTGTGCTCCCTGGCGGTAGCTCTGCTCGTAGCCAGGCGCACGCCGGAGCGGTCCCTCAATACTTCAAGCATGATCCTCTCGATCCCGCCGTACGTTCTCGATCTCACTGCGGACGACAGCGCGGGCGTCCATCTCAAGACACGCGTCGAAGATCCGTGCCTGCGACCAGCTGCTCACCGAAGTGCTGCTGGAGATCCAGGTCGATGGGGCCGACAGGCCGCGACAGTCGCGTCATGAGCTCGCCGTAGACAACGAAGAACCTGTCTGCTGGTATACCCCGAACGGCGATGTCCAGGCCCGAGTCCTCACGGGCGTCGCCACGGGCAGCGGATCCGAAGACGTAGATCTCAGTGCAGCCGATGGACTTCAGGTATGCTTCCGCTGTGTCGAGATCCTCATGAATGGATGTCACTTCGCGATCCTCGCCCGTACCTCCAGTATCGCCGGATTCCGGCAGGCATAGACACCACCGTTGTCGCTGTGGCAGAAGTGAGTTGCCGCTCGATGAGGTTTGTCCAGAAGCCTCTCGATTGCGAGGTCAGGACTGTTCACTTCCAGATAGCTCATTGGGCACGTGTTGAGATGGTCTGCAACCTCGTCGAGCGGAAGCTGCCTCTCTCCCCTGAGCACCTCGATCTGCCAGGAGAAGTCGTTCATGGAACCGAGAACTCGCCTGTCTTGCGCGCGGCACACGACAGCATCGGTCGGGTCAACGTCGAATCGGGCGGTGAGCAGACGATCTCAGCCGCGACGAATGAGGCAGGTACGTATGGCATCTGATGCGGCCGTCACGAATCGAGGCAGACTGGTGGTCCGCTTGCGTGGCACACGGAATCATCGGTAGATGCCAGTAATGGTAGCGGCAGGCGATGATCCGCAACTCGTCTTCGGCGATTTCGTACACGAGACGATGTTCTTCGTCGATGCGTCGCGACCACAGGCCCTGGAGTTGGTGCCTCAGGGGTTCGGGCTTGCCGACACCTTCGAACGGTTCTCGTTGAACGTCTTGCTCCGGAACATAACGGCCGTCTTGAGCTGCAACGGACCCGAGCGTTCGCCGCAGTTCGGACGGACGACAGCCGCACCGAGCAGACTGAGCTCATCACATTGAACTACGTGTCCGTTGTCTGCTCCAAGACGTTGTTATGAAGCGCCACCAGATGGTGCATCGGACCTGTCGGGTAACGGGACGCCAGTATCATCGCTGGTCAAGTCGCGTAGGCGTGCCTTCAGCGGCGGCAGATCGTCCTGCATAATCTGCCAGACCTCTTCTGCGTCGATGCCCATATAGTTATGGGCGACAGGGTTTCGGAAGTCCTTGATCTGGCTCCATTCGATGTCAGGGTTGCGTGCGCGCAGTTCATCCGATACCCGCGCGCACATCTCACCGAGCAGAACGAAGTTCATCAGCGTTCCATCGAACACCAGTCGGTCTGCATGGAACT
>SKVA01000112.1 GCA_007129695.1 Spirochaetaceae bacterium
ACGTCGTTCGCGCCCAGGACGATCACGACGTCGGTGTTCGCGAACGTCGGGTTGATCTGATCCATCTCGCGCAGCTTGTCGTAGCCGATGTTCTCCTCAGCGAGCAGCAC
Source organism: Spirochaetaceae bacterium (assembly GCA_007129695.1). Taxonomy (GTDB): domain Bacteria; phylum Spirochaetota; class Spirochaetia; order DSM-27196; family SLST01; genus SLST01. The sequence continues at coordinate 111 of SKVA01000112.1, forward strand.
GTTCATGTGCCCGGGCATCCGGCCTGCGACCGGGTGAATGCCGAACTCGACCTGGACACCGTCGCGCTCCATCATCTCGGTGAGCTGGCGCACCGGTGTCTGCGCGCGCGCGACCGCCATTCCGTACCCCGGCACAAAGACGACCCGCTGGGCGGTCTTCAGGATCATCGCGACCTCTTCGGCGCTCGTGCTCTTGACCCGGCCCGAGTAGACATCACCCTGGTCGGACTGCGCGACGATCGCACCGACGCCGCCGAACAGCACGTTCGCGAGCGACCGGTTCATAGCCTTGCACATGATCCGCGTCAGGATGATCCCCGACGCCCCGACGAGCGATCCCGCGATAATCAGGATGTTGTTCGACAGCACGAAGCCGGTAGCCGCGGCCGCGATACCCGAATACGAGTTGAGGAGCGCGATCACGATCGGCATGTCGGCGCCTCCGATCGGCATGACCAGCAGGACGCCGAGCACGCTCGCTATCGCGACCAGGATCCAGTAGTTCAGAATCTGCGTGGGGTCGAGCACGATCAGCACACCAACCGCGAGCGAACCGATCAGCAGCATCGATTTCACGATCTGCTCACCGGGATAGCGAACCGGTTGTTCGGTGACAATTCCCTGCAACTTACCGAACGCAATGAGCGATCCAAAGAAGGTCACCGCGCCGACTAGACCCGACGCGACGGTCGCGATCGTCACCTGAAGGTCGAGCGCGCCGGCGGGTGCGCCCGGTGATCCGGCTGCACCGGCCAGCCCGAAGAGCTGGATCAGCACGGCGCCTGCGACCAGGATCGACGCGCCACCGCCGAACCCGTTGAACAACCCGACGAGCTGCGGCATCGCGGTCATCTTGATCGTCAGCGCGAGCACCGCGCCGACCGCTGACCCCGCTGCGATGCCGGCAACTATCCAGACCGCGTTCAGCACCGGCTGACCAGCGAGTGTCGCGCCGATCGCGACGAGCATCCCAAGTGCGCCGAGTATGTTGCCGCGCACCGCGCTCCGCGGATGCGCAAGCCCCTTGAGCCCGGCGATGAAGAGAATGGCCGCGATCAGGTACGCGGCGTCGACGACGGTGCGTAAGGCGTGCGCGCTCACCGGTCGACTCCCTTCTTGAACTTCCGGAGCATTCGGTGCGTGACCAGAAACCCGCCGACGACGTTGATCGCCGCGAACGCGAGCGCAGCGCTCCCAAGGACAACGGTGAGCGGGTCATGGGCCGACGCAACCGCGACGAGCGCGCCAATGATCGCGATCCCGGAAATAGCGTTCGATCCGGACATCAACGGAGTATGCAGGATCGGCGGGACCTTCGTGATGACCTCGAACCCGATGAAGATCGCGAGGACGAAGATCGTGACGATATTCAGGAAACTCACTGCTCACCTCCGAGCACACCGCGAAGCGTTTCGTTCGCGATCGCGCCGTCGCGCATGACCAGCGTCGCGGCGACGATCTCATCGGTCGGATCGATCACGAGCGACGCGTCATTGACCATGGACAGGAAGAACGTAGTGACATTCTTCGAGTACAACTGGCTCGCGTTGAACGCGAGCGACGACGGCAGATTGACCGGACCGAGGATCGTCACGCCGTGGCGGACGACCGTTTCCCCGGTCTGCGACAGCTCGCAGTTTCCGCCCCGCTCGGTCGCAAGGTCTACGATCACCGATCCCGGCGGCATTCGCGCGACCATCTCTTCGGTGATCAGGACCGGGCTCGGCTTGCCTGGAATCGCGGCGGTCGTTATGACCAGATCGCTCTGTGCGACTACATCGCCCATCAGGTCGCGCTGTCGACGATAGAACTCGTCGTCCATCTCCTTCGCGTACCCGCCCTGCCCTTCGGCGGCTTCGAGCTCCATTTCGACGAACTTTGCGCCCAGGCTGTGGACCTGCTCCTTCACCGCGGGACGGACATCGTACGCGCTGACAAGCGCGCCGAGCCGGCGCGTCGTCGCGATCGCCTGGAGACCAGCGACCCCGACGCCGACCACGAAGACGCGTGCCGCGACTATCGTACCCGCGGCGGTCATCATCATCGGGAACATCTTCGGGAGCGCCTCGGCCCCCAGGATCGCGGCGCGGTAACCGGCCAGGTTCGCCATCGACGACAGCGCGTCCATGCTCTGTGCGCGCGTGATGCGGGGAATGAGCTCCATGCTGAACGCGGTGATCCGGCGCTTCAAATACGTGGAGAACGACGGATGTGCTCCGTACGGTTCCAGAAAACCGATCACCGTCTGACCGTCACGACCCGGGCCGGGATCATCAGCGGACGCGGCGGCCCCCGCCCGGACAGTGAGCAGTACGTCCGCCCGGCGCGCGTCGGGGGCGATCGTCGCTCCTTTGGCCTCATACTCGGCATCGGGATAACCCGAAGCGGCGCCTGCATCCGGCTCGATCAGAACGGTGCAGCCGGCCTGCACGAGCGACCCGACGTGCGCGGGCACGAGCGCCACCCGACGCTCCCCAGGAGCGGTCTCCCTGGGAACTCCTACGATCATAGTCACCCCCGATTTCGCCCTAAGATACATGCCGCGCGTTGCGCCTGCAAGCGATACGGTCAGGAATCGCGCCGGATTGCCCGCTGTCCACGCCTGAGGTATGCTTGGTCTTCATGCCCGATCAGAAGAGCGGAATCTACCGAACGCTGCTTGCGCTCGCGGTTCCGATCATGCTCAACAACCTCCTCCAGATGCTCTACAACCTGGTCGACGCGTACTTCCTGGGACGGATCAGCGCGGCCGCGTTGTCGGCACCGACGATATCGTTCACGCTGATCTTCTTCATCGTCGTGTTCGGGCTGGGGTTCTCGATGGCCGGAACCACGCTGATCGCGCAGTCGACCGGGAAGGGAGATCTGGAACGCGCGAACTTCTACGCGGGTCAGACGACGACGATGATCATGGCGATGTCGGTGATCCTGTCGGTCCTGGGGCTCATCTTCACGCCCGCGATGCTGCGCGTGATGCAGGTACCCGCCGACGCGTTCGAGTACACACGGCAGTACATGACGATCATCTTCGCCGGAATGCCATTGATGTTCATCACGTTCGTGCACCGTGCGGTCCTTCAGGGCGTCGGCGACAGCGTCACGCCGCTCATCGTTCAGATCATCACGATCCTCCTGAACGTCGTGCTCGACCCGATCCTGATCTTCGGGCTCGGTCCGATTCCGGCGCTCGAGGTCGCCGGCGCGGCGTACGCGACGGTGATCTCGCGCGGGATCGGCGCGATCGTCGCGACGATCATGCTCGTCCGCGGCGCGCGCGGGATCCGGCTGCGCCGCGAGCATCTGCGGCCCGACTGGGCCGCGTGGAAGCGGATCACCGACATCGGATTGCCGAACGCGATCGGGCAGGCGGTACCAGCGTTCGGCTTCACCGTGCTCCAGGGCGTCGTGAACTCTCTGGGCACGGCGGTAGTCGCCGCGTTCGGCGTCGGCAACCGGATCGTCAGCCTGTTCAATATGCCGGCGATCGGCTTCGCGCAGGCGACAACGAGCGTAGTCGGGCAGCAACTCGGTGCACGGCGCAAGGATCTCGCGGTCGTCGCGGTCCGGCAGAGCGTCCTGACGGTGGGCGTGTTCATCACGGTCGGCATGACGCTGACGTTTCTGTTCGGCGGCCGCTTCATCCGGTTCTTCGTGGACGACGCGGAGGTGATCCGCTACGGGGCCGAGCTCTTCCGGATTCTCTCCCCGAGCGTGATTCTCTACACCCTCTTCACGGTGATCAGCGGTGCGTTCCAGGGAGGCGGCGACACGCGCCCTGTGATGGTGCTCAACGTCGCGCGACTGTGGGGTATCCGGGTTCCGCTCGCGTACGTGCTCGCGATCCTCCTGGCGTGGGGACCGGCCGGCATATGGTGGGCGATGTTCGCGTCAAACCTGGTGATCGCCGCGGTCGGCTTCGTATGGCTCGCGAAGGGTCACTGGCTGCACAAGATCGACCCCGACTCGATCTGACGCTACGCGACGATAGCGGCCGGGTTTCGTCGCACGAGCGCGTCGGTTTCGTCGTCCCGGAAGCCTGCGGTGCACAACACGCCCGCACACTGCGCCATCGTCGACGCCGATCCAACGAAGTGGGTTCTGTCCTCGGACCAGACGACGCGATCGGTGTCGACGGTGACGCGCTGCCGTCCGAGGGTGTACGTCCCGGGCCCGAGTCCGGCGGCCGCGATCGCATCGGTTACGACGAAGCAGCGGTCGATCCCGACCAGATCGATGATCGCACGCAGCATCGTCGGAGGGAGGTGAACCCCGTCAGCGATGAGCCCGTAGCGCAGGTGATCGCGGAGCGCGAGCGCGCGCCAGATGATGTTGTCGTGGCGGTGCATCTGCATCGGGCACCCGTTGCCCAGGTGCGTGAACAGCGACAGCCCGGAGTCGATGCACGCGCGCAGATTCTCCACGGTCGCGTCGGTATGGCCGGCGGCGACGACAAGCCCGCGATCTACGAGGTGCCGGGTGACCGCGCCCCGCGCGTCGCGCTCGGGCGCAAGGGTGAACAGACGGACGGCGCCACCGCCGGCGTCGATCAGTCGCTCTGCTTCGGACAGGTTGGCATCGCACACGTTGTCGCGCGGGTGAGCCCCGACATACCCGTCCCTGTCGCTGAGGAAGGGACCTTCGACGTGGATCCCGGCGATCGTCGATCGCGTCGAACGCTCTTCGTCGCGTGCGCGCGCTATGGTACGTATACGGGCGACCATTTCGTCGGTCGGCGCGGTGATCACGGTCGCAAGGACCGTGGTGGTCCCGTCGGCGCGAAGCCTACCCGCGGCTTCGTGCACCATGTCGGTCGTGAGCGCCGGATCGTTGAAGTCTATACCCGCGTACCCGTTGACCTGAAGGTCGACGTACCCCGGATCACTCACCGCGCGAGCCAAGCAGGGACGCCGCCGGTGCGTCGACGTAGATCGTCGCCTGATCGTGGGTCTGCAGGATCGACGCAGGGACATCGGGAGACACCGGACCTTCTACAGCGTCGCGCACCGCGCGAGCCTTCCGCTCGTCTGGGACGGTGCAGACGATCCGCTTCGACCGCATGATTCGGCGGATCGACATCGAGATCGCGCGTCGCGGCACATCATCGATCGTGGGAAACCACCCCTCCCCGAGCTGCTGGCGGCGGCACGCGTCGTCGAGGTCTACGACGAGGTACGGTTCGTCGGTGTCGAAATCGGCGGGCGGGTCGTTGAACGCCAGATGACCGTTCTCTCCGATACCGCAAAAGCACACGTCGACGCGCGCGTCCGCGATCAGGTCACCGAGCCGACGGCACTCCACGGCCGGATCGCCCTCTCCGTCGATGTAGTGGAACGCGCGCACCGGCACCGGAAGCCGCGAATGAAGACGTTTCCACAGATAGCCCCGAAACGACGCGGGGTGCGAAATGGGGATCCCGACGTACTCGTCGAGGTGGAACACGGTGACGCGGTCCCACGCGATATCGGGCGCCCCGACGAGCGCGTCGAGCACTTCGAACTGAGACGCACCGGTCGCGACGATGATCGCCGCCTCTCCCCGGTCGCGGAGCGCAGCGCGGAGGGCGCCTGCACCGTCGGCGGCCGCCGCAATCGAGGCTTCGGTGGTGGTGTTGAATCGTCGCAGTGTCATCATGATGCTCCTTGGACCGATCGTAGCAGGCTCACCGCGACTGGTTCAACCGAGTCGTTGATCGTCACGCCGACACCTCGCACCGCACTTCGACGCCGAACGGTCCGAGCGTGCTGCCCGACTGGCTCTGTGCGGGAGAGCGATAGATGACCGACTCACCGTGGCGCAACGGCGGAAGCGACACCGGATCGGTTGAGAAGTTGATCAGGAAGCGATAGTCGCTGGTACCGCCGGTGTCGTTCGTCGCGCGGCGGAGCGTCGCGTGGAGCGCAGGCGGCAGCGGCTCGTCGTACGCGCGCACGGGGCGGAGCTTCGCGCACAGGTCGCCGTAGAGGTCGACCAGGAACTCCTGCGTGTTCCGGGACGCGATGTAGTACGCGCTCCCCGGTCCTACGCGGTTGACGGTCAGCGCGGGACGCCCGGCGTAGAAGTCGCTCTCGTAGTGCGCGAGCGCCGTCGCGCCGCGCAGATGAATCAGGTCGAACAGCTCGTACGCGTCGTAGAGCGTCCGTGGCCGCTCCGATGATCCGCCGGCGCCCGCAAACGGCTCCGCCAGGCGCACTTCATTCGACTCGCCCGGGTGCGTCGCGTCGATCTCTTCGCTCCAGATCCCGAAGAGCTCGGACAGCCCGCCGCCCGGGAACCCTCCCAGGAAGCAGAGATCGGTCGCATCGACGATACCGCTCCAGTACGTCGCGACAACCGACCCGCCCGCTTCGACGAAGCTTCGCAGCCGCTCTGCGACGCCCGGCTTCACCATGTAGAGCATCGGCGCGACGACGATCTTGTACCGGGAGATGTCCTGCTCGGAATCGACGACGTCCAGATTGACCGCGTGTCGCGCGATCGCCGCGGCATGCCGCGCTACGGTCTCCTCGTACGCCTTGCGGCCGTCGTTGCGCGGGCCCGCC
>SKVA01000300.1 GCA_007129695.1 Spirochaetaceae bacterium
ACCAGCAGCGCCGCTATCCCTAAGGTGAGCGTGCGCTGATCGCCGCTCCGGATTCCAGTGTCGACGATGATCCGCACGACCTGCGGCGTGATCAGCACGATCGCGTTGATGCCTACCATCGCGAGCGCCGCGGCGACGACGAAGCGACGATAGGGTCGGAGGTACCGGTAGCATCGGCGAAGCGTGCGCAGATCACCACGTCTGACGGCGGTGCGGTCTGCGCGGGATGTGTTCCGCATGGATATTCATTCTACCAGAAACGTCGTGCAAGGGGAAAAGCGCGTCCGCGCGGACGCGCGTCCCGCCGCGCATCCGGCGCTTGTCCGGCGCCCGGTCAGCCGCTATGATGCAGCCATGGATGATCCGTCCCGATCGACCGGTCTCGCCGCGATCATGTTCACCGACATCGCCGGCTATTCCCGGATGATGGAAGAAGACGAGGAACGCACGATCGACGTGCTGAAGCGCCACAACGACATCGTGCTCCCGCTGATCGAGGCGGCAGACGGCGACGTAATCGACAAGATCGGTGACGGGCTGTTCGTGCTCTTCCCGAGCGTCCGTAGCGCGGTGACGTGCGCGACGAGCATCCAGGACGCGGTCGCGATGTCCAACCGGAGCGTCGCGCACGACGAGCGGTTCATGCTCCGCGTCGGCATCCACCTTGGCGAGATCTGGCGCGACGGTGACGGCGTCTACGGCAACGGCGTCAACATCGCCGCGCGCGTGCAGCCGTTCGCGCGCCCCGGCGGGGTCTGCATCACGGAGGACGTCCGTCGCCAGATCGGAGGCGGCGTCGGCGTGGCGGTCCGTTCGATAGGCGCGCGGCCGCTCAAGAACATCACGCGCCGGATCGAGCTCTTCGAGATCGAGACCGGTAACGAAGAAGCCGACGAGCCCGACGACGCGCAGACCGGTCGGGCCGACCGGTCGGGCGAGTTCGACCGCGTCAAAGAGCGCCTGATGTCCGAACGCGAGCGCATGTCCGCTCGCCACGCCGCGTCGGATCCCGACTCGATCGGGAACGCGATCGAAAGCAAGGTCTTCTCGGTCGTCGAGCACGTGATGGACCGTGCGCTCGCGAAGTGGGAGCAGATGCCCTCCGACAAGAAGGCGGAGATCGTCGGATCGATTCGGTCCGAGCTCGACGGCGCGGACTCCGACGGTGACATCGAGATATCGCTCGGTGGGTCGAACATCGTTACCGCCGGTTCGAGGCGAAAGCGCAGTAAGGAGGCGAAGCTCCTCAAGGAGGCGCGCGAAAGCATCGGGTGGGGAGTCGTCGCTTCGGCCGGATTCGGGTTCGGCTACTTCATCTCCGGGATCGGCTGGATGGTGTGGCCGTTCCTTCTGATCGGCGTGTTGCCGTTCGTGTCGGGCGTCACCAAGTTCGTCCAATACCGACGCGAGCGCCGCCGTGCCCGTGCGGAACGCCCGCGCGAACTCGAGCGCCGGATCCTGTCGGCCGCACGCGACCTGGGAGGGAGCGTATCGGTCGTGCAGATCGCGGCACGAACCGACCACGGGCTCGACGAAATCCAGCAGACCCTCGACACGATGGCCGGGAAAGGCTACGTCACCGTTCGCGCGCTCGACACCGGTGGCGTCGTCTACGACTTCCCCGACCTCGCCCGCGGAGGCCCCGCCGGTAGCGCCGGCGGCCGCGGTTACTGACATTCCGATCCTGATTTCCTATACTCTGAGGAAACCCTCAGGAGATACGGACCGGTGCTGAAACACGTGAAGGGCAGGAAGATCAGGCTCGAGGGGTTCAACAACCTCACGAAGAGTCTGAGCTTCAATATCTACGACATCTGCTTCGCGCGGTCGCACGAGTCCCAGCTCGAGTACCTTGAGTACATCGACGACGCGTACAACTCGGAGCGATTGCGTGGGATCATCGTAGAGGTCACGAACATCATCGATGCGAAGCTGCTCCACATGAGCACGCAGGACTACGAGCCGCGCGGCGCAAGCGTGACGGCGATGATCAGCGAAGAACACGGGAGTCCGGTTCCGCCGACGGCGTCGGTCACGGGACACCTGGACAAGAGCCACATCACTGCGCACACCTACCCGGAGCACGACCCGGCGACCGGTATCGCGACGTTCCGCGTGGACATCGACGTGTCGACTTGCGGAATGATCTCTCCGCTGCACGCGCTGCACTACCTGATCCGGTCCTTCGACTCGGACGTCGTGACGCTCGACTACCGGGTACGCGGGTTCACGCGCGATTCATCGGGTATGAAGCACTTCATTGACCACGACATCACGAGCATCCAGGACTACATCGCCGAGGACGTCCTGTCGGACTACCTGGCGTACGACATCAACATCATCAGCGACAACATCTTCCACACGAAGATGCGCAAGAAGCGACTCAGACTCGACGACTACCTGTTCGGACCCGAGTCGGAGCGTACGTCCGCGAAGAAGCGGACCGAGATAAAGTCGCTGTTGCAGGACGAGATCCAGGAGATCTTCGAGAGCCAGAATCTCAAGTGATCGACCCGCGGAGGACGCGATGAGCAGCGAACGAAAACTCCATGAGCACCTTAATGACCACCACGGCTTCTTCTACTCGGTGTCCAGGTCGCTCTACAAGGGACGCACGAAGTACCAGGAGATCGAGCTGATCGAAACCCCCGAGTTCGGCACGGTGCTCCTTCTGGACGGGATCACGCAGGTGACCGAGAAGGGCGACGAGCAGTACCACGAGCCGATGGTCCACTACCCGCTCATTGCGCACGACGATCCGCAGCGCGTGCTCATCATCGGTGGCGGAGACGGCGGGACGCTCCGCGAAGTGCTCAAGCACCCGGTTCGTGAGGTCGACTTCATCGAGCTCGACGAGGAGGTCGTCGCTTTTTCGCGCGAGCACCTGCAGAGCGTTCACCAGGGCGCGTTCGACGATCCACGCGTGAACCTGCAGTTCCTGGACGGACGCGCGTGGGTTGCCGATCACGCGGGCAGATACGACGCGGTGATCATGGACATGACCGACCCGTTCGGGCCGTCGCGGATGCTCTACACCCGGGAGTTCTACCAGCTGGTCAGCTCGTCGTTCCGCGATGAGCGTGGCGTCTTTACGATGCACTCTGAGAGTCCGGTCGCCCGGCCCGTCGCGTTCCGCTGCATCACCGAAACGCTCGGTACGGTCTTCCCGGTCGTGCGCTCGGCGTACTCGTACATCCAGATGTACGCGACGTACTGGTCGTTCGCGATTTCAAGCCGTGCGACCGACATCGCGTCTCTTTCCGAGTCCGACGTCCAGAACCGATTGGACGCGCGCGGCATTTCCGGCCTGCGGGTCATCGACGCGGCCACCTGGGGCGCGTTCCAGGTCGCCCCTCCGTACGTGACCGCGATCCCGCACGACGTTCCGGTTATCACCGACGCCGAGCCGGTCTTCCCCGATCACTTTTCCGCCGCCAGAACCGTACGCTGACTCTCACGAGACGTTCGACGCTCCATTGTGTAGACTGAGACGGTGACCCGTGCGGTGACGCGCGGACCGGGAGGCGTCGATGGCAGAGAAGTACTACGTGGGCTTCGATATGGGCGGGACCAAGATGCTCGCCGCGGTTCTTGACACCGAGTATACCGAATGCGCGTCGGAGAAGATGCGTACCCCGGTCGGTGCCGGTAACAAGGAGTTTCTGAAGGCGATCGCCGGTCTTGTGCAGGAAGCACTCGACCGAGCCAAGGTCGACCTGAAGCAGATCGCCGCGATCGGTATCGCCGTGCCGGGTCCCATAGACCGCGAAAGGGGGCTCGTGATCGACCTTCCGAACGCGGGGATGCACGACTACCATCTGCGCGATGAGCTCGAGTCGCGGCTTGGCGCGCGCGTCGTCCTTGAGAACGACGTGAACGCGGGGACGTACGGCGAGTTCACCAGCGGCGCGGCGAAGGGCAGGCGTAACGTGATCGGAGTCTTCCCCGGGACCGGCATCGGCGGTGGAATCATCATCGACGGCGCGCTCTACCGTGGTCACAGCGGAAGAGCGGGTGAGATCGGCCACATGATCGTCGAAGCCGGCGGGAGGCGCTGCGGGTGCGGCAAGTACGGATGCCTGGAGGCAGTCGGTTCGCGGACCGCGATCGCCAAGGATCTGGTTCATCTGGCGCTCAACGGTCAGGCACCGACGATTCTGGACAAGGCGGGCACCGACATCGCGAAGATAAAGAGCGGCGTTATCAAGAAGGCGATGGACGCGGGTGAGAAGGCGGTCATCGAGGTCGTCGAACGCGCGGCGTGGTACCTGGGCGTCGGACTCGGAAGCTGCATCGACATCTTCGACCCCGACCTGGTGGTGATCGGCGGCGGACTGGTCGAAAAGCTCGGCCGCGCGTACCTTGACCCGATCGAACGGAGTATGCGCGCACACACGATGGCGGCCCCCGACACGAAGCTGGTGGAGGCGAAGCTCGGCGACGATTCGGTCGTGATCGGCGCGGCTGTGCTCGCGGCCAAGGAGCTTGGTTGAGCGCGAAGGATCAGATATCCCGAATCGCAGCGGTCATCGACATCGGTTCGTCGGCGATCCGTCTGGTCGTCGCGCAGCTCGGCGATGGCAACGAATGGTCACGCCTCGACCGCGCGGCGAAACCGGTGTCGCTCGGTCGCGACGTGTTCATGACCGGGTCACTCAGCCGGGAGAGCATGCAGCAGGCGATCGCGATCCTGACCGGGTTCAAGGAGCTGTTGCGGGGGTGGCAGGTACCCACCGAGTCGGTGCGGGTCGTTGCGACCAGCGCGATCCGCGAGGCGCGCAACCGCGATACCTTCGTTGACCGCGTTGCGATCCGGACCGGGCTGAAGATTGACGTCATCGAAGGGATCGAAGAGAACCACCTGACCTATCTGGCGGTCCAGCACGCGGTGAGTCCGATGAAGGCTCAGTTCTCTCGCGCGAACTCGATGATCATCGAGGTCGGCGGCGGCACGACCGAGATCATGCTACTCCGTCGTGGCAAGATGGCTGCGGCGCACAGCCTTCGAATCGGTACGGTCAGGATGGAGCAGGAGGTTCGCCCGCTGTGGGCGAGCGGAGAGCGGATCGAAGAGTACCTGCGAGAGAACGTGCGCGTCAGCCAGGAGCTCCTGGACTCCGAGCTGCGGATGGACCGGATCCGGTATTTCGTTGCCGTCGGTGGTGATGCGCGGCACGTCGCGCACGCGGTCGGGACGCAGAAGGGCGACCACTACTGGTCAGTGCCGCGCGCGGACTTCGATGCGTACTTGGACAAGCTTCAGGACTCGACCGTCGATGAGATCGTGCGGACGTGCAATGTGACGTACAACGAGGCCGAAGGGCTCGTTCCGGCGCTGACCGTCTACCGGCTTTTTCTGGAGCACACCGCGGCGACCGAGCTGATCGTTCCCGACGTCAGTATCCGCGAAGGGATCCTGATCAGCTTCGCTCTCGGCAGCGACTGGGCGGTTGAGCGGCAGTTCTACGGGCAGGTGATCGCGAGCGCCGCGAGTCTGGCGCGACGCTACCACTACGACGAGGCGCACGCGCGCCAGGTTGCCGATCTGTCGCTGATGCTTTTCGATCAGCTTCAGAGCGAACACGCGCTCGACCACCACGGCAGAATGCTTCTGGAGGTCGCCGCGATCGTACACGACATCGGCACCTATATCCGCGCGAGTGGCCACCACAAGCACGGGCAGTACATCATCCAGAACTCGGAGCTCTTCGGACTGAGTCGCGATGATCTGCGCGTGATCTCGAACGTCGTCCGGTACCACCGCAAGGCGGTCCCTGGTGCGTCTCACCCGGAGTTTGTCGCGCTGCGCAGGGAGCAGCGGACGCAGGTGATGAAGCTCGCCGCGATTCTCCGGATCGCCGACGCGCTCGACCGGGGCCACGCGCAGCGGATCCAGTCGGTGCAGGTGGAGGTGGGGGAGATCGACGTGATTCTCCACTGCGAGAGTGAAGGCGACATCTCGACCGAGCGCCGCGGATTCGATCTGAAGGCGGACATGTTCGAACAGGTGTTTGGTCTGAATGTAATAGTCGCGTGACCGCGACCGCGTGACCGCGACCGCGTGAGAGGAACCATGAGAGACAGTGCTTCGGAACCCCGTTTCATCAACCGCGAACTCAGCTGGATCGAGTTCAACGCGCGAGTGCTCGACGAGGCGCTGCGCTCCGGTGTCCCGCTCCTGGAACGGCTGAAGTTCCTGTGCATCGTGACGAGCAATTTCGACGAGTTCTTCATGGTCCGCGTCGCCGCGCTCAAGCGGCAGGTGGAGGCGGGAGATCACGTCCAGTGTCCGTCGGGGCTTCGTCCGTCGCAGGTGCTCGCGCGAGTGTTCGACCGTGTCCGCGAGCTTGTCCGTGCCAAGTACACGGCTCTGGTCGACGACATCCTTCCCGCGCTCGCGGTTGACGGGATCCGGTTGCGTCGGACCGGCGGGTACACATCTGCGCAGAGTGCATACCTGAAGACCTTCTTCCACGAGGAGGTGTTTCCGATTCTGACGCCGGTTCGGGTCGGTGCCGGAGACACGCTTCCCTACGTGACAAATCTCCGCCTGCACGCTGCGTTTCTGCTTGAAAAGGTCCCTGGAACCGCGACGGTCATCGAGTCGGTCGGCGGCGGGGCGCCGCTGGCGTCGGCGGATGACGCC
>SKVA01000553.1 GCA_007129695.1 Spirochaetaceae bacterium
AGTCGGCGTGGATCTCCAGGAACGATCCGGCGTCGCACACGCTCGCGATGACGTTGCGCACATCGTAGCCGGCCCGTTCGGCGACGGGGACGATCGTATCGATCTCGGGGGTCTCGCGGTCGGATCCGTCGGTTGCGGCGCGCACCGCGATCGGTTCACCCGCGTGCGACGGAAGGTACTCCAGAAGCCGCTTGACCCACGCGAAGCACGCCTGTTCGCTGTCGAAGCGCGCGTGTGCGACACCGCTCTTCGCGCAGTGCGCCGAAGCCCCGCCAAGGTCCTCGTGAGAGATCTCTTCTCCGGTGACCTGCCGGATAACATCGGGCCCGGTGATGTACATGTTGCTGATCCCGTCGACCATCAGCACAAAGTCGGTGATCGCGGGCGAGTAGACCGCCCCGCCGGCACACGGGCCGAGGATCACCGAAATCTGCGGGATCACGCCCGACGCGTTCGTGTTCTCGCGGAAGATCGTGGCGTACCCGTGCAGAGACAGCACGCCCTCCTGGATCCGGGCGCCGCCTGAGTCGTTGATCTGGATGAACGGCGTCCCCGTCCGGATCGCCATGCGCTCGGCGTTCGCGATGCGCTGCGCGTGCATCTCTCCGAGCGATCCGCCCATCACGGTGAAGTCCTGGACCGCGAGCCACACCTGGCGGCCGTCGACGAGCGCGCTTCCGGTCAAGACCCCGTCGCCGGGCTCGATCTTGTCGGCGAGCCCGAAGTCGTGCGTCCTGCCGATGACGTGCCGCTCGGTCTCCACGAACGACCCCGCATCGACAAAGAGGTCGATCCGTTCGTGCGCGGTGAGCTTTCCCTTCTCGTGCTGACGCTCGATGCCCTTGGATCGGTCGTTACTCGCCATGGTCCATCCTTTCCGAATCGCTCCACGGTACGCCCACCTGTCGGTGCTGTCAAGAACCAATCGGTACCGCAAAGTTCGGCGACTGCGGTGCATCTTCAGCTACGGCCTGTCGCTCAACAATTACGGCACCACGCCATGCAGCACGCTTCCGGTCTAAAGGGATCGACGCGTTCGCAGGGCTCGTCGACGGCAGCCGTATCCGCTCTATACGCAGTAGATCGGTGTCCGCGCTCAAGACGGGGTCGACGTAGCGGCAAAACAGCGCATCTGCCGCTGCTCCGTTGAAGCAAATTCGCCCGATCCGCGGATGCGCACGCAGAAGGCCCGGGATATCATTCGCGACCACCGAGTCGCGCACAATACTCGTATCGAGGCTCCCGGGCCGGACGCACGCGGCAGCGACGTCCCAGAGTGCAACGCCGGCGGCTGCCAGAGTCGCGACGCGCTCTGCGTACGGCGCATCCGCGTCGAAGCCCACGGCCTCACCGACGATGCGCCAGAACAAGTTGCGCGGGTGCGCATAGTACTCCCCCGCGCGTAGCGACGCTTCGCCGGGCATCGACCCCAGGATCAGGATGCGCGGATCGGCACCGACGATCGGTGGGAAAGACCTGATCACGTCGGTCATCAGACAAGAGTATGCAGGTTTTCACCACCTTGAGCACCACACTTGCACGAGCGCGCCCGGTATGGTGGAATTGTCGCATGCACGAACCATCCAACGCGGGCAGCCGCATTGCCGGTCTGCCGATCGAGTCGATCGCCGACGGGCTCCCCGTTGACTACTTCCCGCCGATCGCTGACCGTGCCATGTGGGACGGCATTGACCCACACGATGCCGATGCGATCGTCGCAGACGCCGAGCGGCGTCTCTGCACCGACTGGCCGGTGCTTCCCGCGGTTCGCTACGCGGACTACCGGAAGAATGGGGACCGGGCACGGTTCGAGGAGGCCTACTTCGACCGACGCGCGCGGGTGACCGGGAGCCTCCTGGCCGAAGCGGTGGAGAACCGCGGCAGGTTCGTCGAAGAGCTCGTGACCGGCTGCATCGCGATCTGCGAGGAGACGAGCTGGACGGTTCCCGCGCACAACGGCCCGTACCGTGACGGGATCGAACGTGTCCTGGCCGATCCGGCCGAGCCGATCGTCGACCTCTTCAGCGCGGAGACCGCATCGCTCCTTTCGGCGGTGGTCCGGATGGCCGGACCGCAGCTGGACCGGTTCACCCCGATGATCGGCGAGCGCGTCAGGGCTGAGATCCGGACACGGGTGATCAATCCTTTCCTCAGGCGCGACGACTTCTGGTGGATGGGCTTCGGCGACCGCGACACGAACAACTGGAACCCGTGGATCGTCGCGAGCGTGCTGTCGGCGCTCTACGCGCTCAGGCCCGATTCGGCGACAGCGACCGCGGTCGTTCGCAAGGCGCTGCGATGCCTGCAGCGGTTCCTGGACGTCTACGCCGACGACGGTGGGTGCGACGAAGGCGCGTCGTACTGGGGGCACGCGGCGGGGTCTCTGTTCGACGCGGCGGATCTCCTGCGCCATATGACCGACGGCGCGATCGACCTGCTGTCGATCCCGAAAGTTCGCGAGATGGGCCGCTACCTCTATCGGGTGCACATCGACCGCGGCTGGTTCGTGAACTACGCCGACGGCCCCGCGTGGATCGACACGGCAAGCCCGCAACTGATCTACCGGTTCGGCAACGCGATCGGCGACGAGCGACTCGCGGCGCTCGGTGTGGAGCAGTTTCGAACGCTGACGCCGCTCGGCGCCGACCCCGACCGCGACCGGTACGTGATCCGCGCAATCTGGTCGCTCGTCCACGCAGCCGAGCTTCGCGCGTCGAACCTGGAGTACTCGCCGTGCACCGATGCGTGGATGGCCGGCATCGGGGTGATCACCGCGCGAACGGGAGCGCGACCGGGGCTCTTCTGGTCCGCGAAGGGCGGGCACAACCACGAAAGCCACAATCACAACGACGTCGGGAGCTTCGTGCTCTTCTGCGACGGCCTGCCGGTGATCATCGACCCCGGCGTAGAGCGCTACACCGCGAAGACGTTCTCCGACGATCGCTACACGATCTGGACGATGCGATCCGCGTACCACAACCTCCCGGTCATCAACGGCGCTGAACAACGCGCCGACTCCGCGGCCGATCCGCATGCTGCGAAGGGCGTTACGGCCCGAATCGAAGCCGACGCGGCCGAGTTCGAGCTCGATGTCGCGCCGGCCTACCCGACCGATTCGGGCGTCGAATCGTGGACGCGCCGGTTCGTGCTCGACCGGACGTCCCGGAACGCGCCGTCGCTGTCGATCACGGAGACGGTGCACCTGGCGCAGGAGCCCGGTACGGCCGAGCTGGTGTTCATGACCTGGGCCGAGCCCGAACTCAGCCCGGACGGCTTCCAGGTCCGCGCAGGCGATCCGTCGACCGCCGCGACCGCCCGCCCGACGATGTCCTTGACGTTCGATCCGGCCTCGGGCGCACAGATCGGCACCCCGACCGTCGAGCGGATCGCGACCGACGATCCGCGCATGGCGAAGGTGTGGGGTTCGGCGATCCATCGTGTCGTGATCCCGGTGACGATCACGGGGCAACGCGCGCGGATCGCGTACCGGTTCGATGCGGCTGGGGACGATCGTACCCGGCGGCCCTGATGCGCGCAGGCTCCGGTTGACACGATCGCGCCGTTCCACGATCTTGGCCGCGATGGCACACACGCTCCCTCGGACTCCCGCGGCGGTCGTCTTCGACTTCGACGGCACGATTGCAGACACACTGGCGGTCATCACCGCGTGCTACCGCGAGATGTACGCGGCGTTGGGCGATCCGTGCCCAACCGACAGGGAGATCGCCGCGACGATCGGCGTACCGCTCGAGACCGCGATCCGGATGCAGTCGGGGTACACCGACGAAATGTTGTCGCGCGCGGTCGACGCGTACCGCGACGCGATGCGACGACTGGACCTGTCGCTGGTGGAGGCGTTCGACGGGATGCCGGAGGCGATCCGCGCGTGCGTTGACGCGGCGATTCCGGTCGCGGTGGCATCGAGCCGCAGCCACCAGAGCCTGGACCCGATGCTGTCGGCGCTCGGGCTCTTCGACACGATGGCGATGGTGGTCGATCACACCGACGCGGGCCACGAAAAGCCGCACCCGGCGATGCTCGCTGTGATCGCCGAGTCGCTCGGGGTAGACCCGTCGCTCCTGGTGATGGTCGGCGATACGACGTTCGACGTCGAGATGGGACACGCGGCCGGCGCGATGACGATCGGCGTCACGTGGGGCAGTCACGAGCGGATATCGATCGAGCGCGCCAACCCGACCGTGATCGCCGATTCACCGTCGCAGATACTCGCCGCGCTCGGGCTCACGCCCGCGGCGAGCCCAGGCGCGCCTCAAGGTCGAGAACAAGCGCGTCGAACGCGGCTCGCGTCCGGTCGGTGATCGCCGCAGTCGCACCGCGTGCCGAACCGACGGCCGCGCCTGCCACCCGAGGCACCGCGTCGATCGGGTCGCCGAACAACAGGTGCGCATGCTTCCCCGACGGTGAATACCGCGAGTCGATGTTCCCACCGCGCATCCGGTTGGTCACGTCGAGCAGGTTCAGCGCGTATTCGACCAGTCGCTTCGTCGAGCACCCGGCTTCGATGTAGTCGGGACGGACGTACTCCAGAACGTCGACGATCTGCTGGTGGCGTTGCGCCGCCGCAGCCAGTTCTGCGCGGTGATCGGCGAGCGCGCGCTCGGCCGGTGACAGCCGGTCGGGATCGACGTCCTCACGATAGACACTCTCCATGATCCGGTAGCGCAGCCGGAACACGCGGGCGAGCGTCGGATCGTCCGACGAGTATGCGAAGATGGCCTCACCGCGCGACAGGATCGCGGCGCAGACCCGGTCGATGCGCCGCTGCAGCGCGAGCTGCGCGTCAGGCGTCACGGTGGGCGGGAGCCCGCCGGCGGACGCCGATGCGTACTCGACCTCCAGAAGGTCGAGCAGCGTCGCGGTCAGCGAGAGGAGCGCGTCGCGGGGTTCGGGCAGCGGCTTGCGATCGGTGGGCCGGTCGGGAGCGTCGAGTGCGACGGTGATGCGGCCGATCACGCCTGCGAGCGTCGTTGATTCGTCGCGGCCGTAGTCGTAGCCGATCGCGACCGGCAGGAGCGTCACCGAGATCGGTCGGGACGGAGCGTCGGAGGCGGTCTGCGACGCGCGTGAACCGTCGGCAGCCCACGCGGCGATGCTCGATGCACCCGGAGCCAGGTCGGCAACGCGGAACATGTGGTAGGTGACCTGCGCCTCCGGAGCGAGCGCGAGCGGAAAGCGACCCGACACCGCGAGCCGCCGGATCGTCGACAGCGAAGCGCGATCGGCCTTGCCGTTGACGACCGGGACGCCGCCAAGACGCGGAAACGCCCACCGGGCGAGCGGGCCCGCCCAGTTGAGCACGTCCTTGCCGTAGAGGAAGTGCGTGTGCGGCATGGACCGCAACCGCCGGCGATGAGCCCGGCACCAACGGCGCAGACCCACCGCGACCGCCCAGACGATGAGCGGACCGTCCCACGTTGCGACATGCCGAAACACGATCAACAGTCGCTGCTCACCCGCCTGAAACCGGGCGATCGAGTCGTAGAGGCGCTGCGCCTCGTGCAGCTGGACGCGATCAATGCCCATCGCCAACCGGAGATAGAGCCCGGCGACGCGACGGGCGAAGCGCAGAACGGAGCCGGAAAACCGGGGCGCGACGAATGCGCGTCCGCGCCTGGCACGCGCCGGCGTCGGCGCGGTAGCATTGGTGACCTTCATGGTCCGCCCATTGTGCGCCGTCCGGGAGCGCGGCGCAAGCGCGACGTTCGGCTATATGACGTCGGTGTAGAAGTCGGAGCGTGGACCGGCAAGCGACCGCCAACCCATCTTGATGACCGGAGCGGCGGTCGCGCGGTATGATCCCGGAACGTTCACACTGAGGCGCGAGTCGCGGTAGTCCCACTCGATCTCACGGTCGTTCCCGATGATCCGGACGCAGAACTCGTCCTCCTCGCCTTTTGCGAGCTTCGGTCGCGGGATCCGGCGCACATCGATGTGGTCCAGAGTGATCCGAAGCGCGCGCGGCGCATCGAGCAGGATCGCGTAGAGCGCGTTCTCCCGCGTCGTGAAGCGGACCGGAACGCCCTGATCGGTAACCCCTTCGGCACGGACCCACGGACGGGTCCGGAAGACGGCCTCTCCGTGGACCGCGAGCCATTCGGCAAACTCGGCGAGCGGCCGCCGCTGCTCGACGGGGATCCGACCCGACGGCGTCGGGCCGACGCTGAGCAGGAGGTTCCCGTTACGGGCGACGACGTCAACGAACAGATGAATGAGCGATCGACCGTCGATGATCTGATCGGAGCCTTCGTCGCGGTTATAGCCGAATGAGTTGCCGAGCGCGCGAACGAGCTCCCACGGTCGCGCCGGAATGCCGCCCGGGACCGAGTACTCCACGGTGCGGTAGTCACCCGAGGTACCGATCGGCTCTCCGTTTGTGTACGCGCGCTTCATCCGCGCGGCGACAAGCGACCGGAGAGCGCGGGCGCGGGAAGCGACGGCACGAAGCGGCGCGACCGGAAACGCCGATCCGGGTAACCACCACCCGCTGTTCGTGAGTCGATCCTCGGCAGATCGGCGGTACTCCCTGATGGTGCGTGCGGCTGGGCCAGGCGGAAGACCGTACTGACCCCACAGCAGATCGGGCTGGTAGCGGTCGATCAGCTCGCGTAGATGGCCATCGACGTA
>SKVA01000566.1 GCA_007129695.1 Spirochaetaceae bacterium
CGACACGTTCGTGCTCGACGCAGACCAGATCATCGTCGCGGTCGGTCAGGAACTCGATACGGGATTTGCCGGTGCGCTCGGGCTCGAGCTCAACGACAACGGCTTCATCAACGCGCACCCGGTGACCGGTCAGACGTCGGTCCCGTGGATCTTCTCAGGAGGCGATGCGGTCCTGGGCCCGGCATCGGTCGTTGAGGCGATCGGCGCCGGAGAGCGCGCCGCGGTCGGGATCGACCTGATGCTCAGCGGTGAGGCGCACGCGTTCTGGCGCGAGCAGTCGACGGTCGAAACCGACTTTGACCCGAACGCCGACCCGGCGCCCTACCCGCGCGACGCGCTGAAGACGATCCCGGTCGAGCGGCGCCGGAACAACTTCGATGAGGTCGAGCACGCGTGGAACGAGTCGGTCACGATCAGGCAGGCGAGCCGGTGCCTGCGCTGCGAGTACGGGAAGAAGCCGCAGCCGCCCGTCGTCCCGACGAAGGAGGAGCTCCATGTATAGCGTCACGATCAATGGAACCCACGTCGACGTGGAACCGGGGACGACGATCCTTGACGCGGCCCGATCGGGCGGGTTCACCGTGCCGACGCTCTGCGCGATGGAGCACGGCGAAAAGCTCGGCGCGTGCCGCGTCTGCGTCGTCGAAGTCGACGGCGCAAAAAACCTCCCCGCGGCGTGCTCGACGCCGGTCGCCGACGGCATGGTGATCAAGACCCACTCCGCGCGCGTGCGCGCGGCGCGGCGCACCGTCGTCGATCTGCTGTTGAGCGAGCACGAAGGGAACTGCCAGTTCTGCGACCGGTCGACCGACTGCGAGCTGAAGTCGATCGCATTCGACCTGGACCTCTCCGAGCCGCGCTACGCGGGTGCGAAGCCGGAGGCTCACATCGACCTCAGTACGCCCGCGCTCGTACGCGACAGCGGCAAGTGCATCAAGTGCCGCCGATGCGTGACGATCTGTAACGAGGTGCAGCAGGTCGGCGCGCTCTTCCCGCAGTACCGCGGGTACGACACGGTGATCGCACCGGCATTCGCGGCAGACCTGGACGATGTCGCGTGCGTGCAGTGCGGCCAGTGCGCCGCGGTATGTCCGGTCGGCGCGATCAGCGAACAGAATCACATCGAAGGCGTCTGGCAGGCTCTTGGCGATCCGGGCAAGCACGTCGTCGTTCAGACCGCGCCGGCGATCCGTGCGGCGCTCGGCGAGTGCTTCGGGATGCCGCCCGGCACGGTCGTGACCGGGAAGATGATCACCGCGCTTCGCGCGCTCGGCTTCGACGCGGTGTTCGACACGAACTTCGCGGCCGACCTCACGATCATGGAAGAGGGAACCGAGCTCCTGACGCGGCTGAAGGCGAACCTGACCGGTGGCGCCGGGGCTGGCTCCTCATCGCCGGACGCGGCGTCGCACGCGGATGCGCCGACAGCGCTGCCGATGTTCACGAGCTGCTCGCCCGGCTGGATCAACTTCGCCGAGCTCTTCTACCCCGATATGCTGCCGCACCTGTCGACGTGCAAGTCGCCGCAGCAGATGTTCGGCGCGCTCGCGAAGACGTTCTACGCCGAGCAGGCCGGGATCGACCCGAAGGACATGGTCGTCGTATCGGTGATGCCGTGCACCGCGAAGAAGTTCGAAGCGGCGCGCGACGAGATGAACGCGAGCGGGTACCGCGACGTGGACTACGTGCTCACGACGCGCGAGCTCGGCCGGATGATCGGGTCGGTCGGCATCGACTTCGTGTCGCTGCCCGACGGCACGATGGACAACCCGCTCGGTTATTCGACCGGCGCGGCCGATATCTTCGCGAACACCGGCGGCGTGATGGAGGCGGCGCTGCGAACCGCGTACGAAATCGTCACCGGCCGGGAGATCCCGTTCGACAGCCTGCACGTGACGCCGGTCGCCGGGCTCGAAGGGATCAAGGAGGCGTCGGTCGTGATCGACAACGCGGTGAGCGACTGGAGCTTCCTTGAGGGTGCTGAACTGAAGGTCGCGGTCGCGCACGGGCTGGGAAACGCGGCGACACTGCTCAAGGAGATCAAGAGCGGCACGCGGACCTACCACTTCGTCGAAGTGATGACGTGCCCCGGCGGCTGCATCGGCGGCGGCGGACAGCCACGAATGACCGACGACTCGGTCCGCCAGGCACGGATCGCTGCGATCTACCGTGAGGACGAAGGAAAGCCCGAGCGCAAGTCGCATCTCAACCCGGCCGTCGTCGAGCTATACGCGAAGTACCTCAAGGCGCCGCTCGGACACCGTTCGCACGAGCTGTTGCACACGGGGTATCAATCGCGACGGTCCGCGGTCACGGGTTAACGCGGCATCGTAGCCCGCGGCGCGTCGAATAGCCGCGCCGGCAGACGCACCGTGCAGCGGGTCCCCTCATCCGTGGTGCGCCGCTCGAACGTACCTCCGAGCTGATCGGTCAGCGAGTTCACGAGCGCCTGCCCGAGTCCGCTAGTCGACGCGGGGTTACGGATCACCGAGGGATCACGGCCGTTATCGGTGATCGACACCACCCACGCGTCGTCGGTTCGCTCGAGGAGCACATCCAGGCGTCCGTTGTCCCGGCCGCTGAGCGCATGCTTCCACGCGTTGGCCACGAGCTCGTTCACGATGAGCCCCAAAGCCGAAGCGACGCGTGCGTCGACCTCGCCGGTCGCGGTTCGGGTTGACACCGTCACGCGACCGTCGGGATCGAGCGCGGCGAAGATTCGGCCGAGCAGCAGCTCCAGATACGCGCCCACATCGGTCCGAATCCCGTGCTGCGCGTCGGCGAGCGACTCCTGGACCACGACCATCGACCGGATCCGGCTTTCGACGCGCCGCAACGCGCCCGTCACCCTTTCGTCATCGGCCGCATCGGCCTCGAGCGCGAGGACGGCCAGCACGACCTGATAGTTGTTGCTCGTGCGGTGACGCAGCTCGCGCAGCAGGAGCTCCTTCTGCTCGAGGAGCTCGCGCACGTTGGCCTCGGACTTGCGCCGTTCGGTGACATCGGTCGCGGCAACCAGGAGCGTGTGGCGCGCTTGACCGGCGCGCACGCGTATTTGCGCGCGGCCGTGCGCGCGCCGCGCGCCGAGCTGTAGAATGCGTTCGGTGCCGTCTTCGCTCCGGCACAGCACGTCGACGCTCTTGCCGGTTGGATCGCGGAAGAGCGCGCCGAACCTGCGAAGAAACGCGTCCCGCGCGACCGGTGCGATCCAGTCGGCCAGCCGCCGACCGGTCAGACGATCGGGCTCGCACCCGAGCATCGCGGCGAACGTCCGGTTGCAGCGCGCGATCACCGCGCCTTCGGTGAGCGACAGATAGCCGACCGGTGCGTCATCGTAGAGCTCCGCGTACTCGGCGCGGGCTTCTTCGAGTACACCCTGCGTCCGCCTGAGCTCTTCATTCTGCAGCTCCAGTTCGATCTGGTGCACGCGCAGCTCATGGATCAACGCGTCGCGATCGATGAGCCGATCGGCGTCGGCTACGTCGTCGCCGGGGACCGCGGGACCACCCGGGCCGACCTGCCCGGCGCGTTCTTCGGCGGCTCGCCGCAGGTCGTCAGTCGACACGCGGCGCCTCTGACTCGGATTTCATGGTCGGTGCGGTACCGGTCAGTGTCGGGTGTTCCTCTGCGCGCTTGCGGTCGGTGATATCGATCATGAACCCGCGGAGCCGCACCGGTTTGCCGTCGGACACCTCGACGGTCACAACGTCACGAATCCATCGGTACGAGTCGTCCTTCGCGCGGAACCGGTACTCGAACACGTGCGGCTCTCCGCGCGCGGTGCACTCGCTGCAGTAGTCGCCCGCCCAGTCGCGGTCGTCGGGATGGATCCGGTCGACCCAGTACCGGTAGTCCGTCCATTCGTCGGGAGCGTACCCGAGAATCGCGGTGACCTGCGGCGATACGTAGGTCCACCTGTCGTCGCGGATCGAGAACTCCCAGGACACCGCGTGCGCGTTCTCCACGAGCATCCGATAGCGTTCGGCCTCTTCCTCAACGTGACGGTGGCGTGTCCTGATTTCGGTCTCCATCGCCTTGCGATCGGTAATCTCGACCGCGGAGATCACCACTCCCGACGATTCGCCGGGGGAGACCGCGTACGGGACCGCCCGAATGAGGAACCAGTCGCCGGTGACGCTCTGGACCTCCCATTCGCACCGATTGCTGGTCGCGCGCTTGTACGCATCACGCAGGTCGAACTCCCTGAGGAGCGTCGGTACGCGTTCGATCGATCTGCCGACGTCGGCCTCATCGAGCGACAGGAGCCTGGTCATCGCCGGCGAGAACCGCCGGACGGCGAAGTTCTCGTCCAGGAGGAGCAGTCCGATCGCCGAACTCGCAAGGAGATTCTCGACGTCGCCGGTGAGCTCGCTCAGTTCGATGATCTTCGCGTTGTACTCGGTGTTCACCGTGAACAGCTCTTCGTTGGTCGACTGGAGCTCCTCGTTGGTCGACTGGAGCTCTTCGTTGCTCGCGAGCAGCTCCTCATTCGTCGCCTGGAGCTCCTCGTTCGCGGTCTCGAGCTCTTCGATCGTGGCCTGCAGATTCTCGCGCGAGAACTGTAGCTCCTGCTCCAGATCGGTGATCCGCTGCTGCGAGACCGCCGACAGGTCGTAACTGACCGATGCGGGCGGCTCCGCGCTCGTATCGGTGGCGTGCTCCCGGATGAGACCCGCGGCCAGCGGACCCTGGCCCCGGCGATCCTCGAGCGGCAGCATCGTGAGGTCGACGATCCGATGGCCTTGGCCGTCGCGAACCTTGATCCCATGAAATTCGAGTGGCTTTCGTTCGCGGAAAACCTTCTGCAGACCGGTCACGAACGGTATCGCGAGCTCTTTTGATACGACCCGGTCGAGTTCGACCGTGGGGCGCCCCGGCGGAAACCGCATAAACGGATGGCTGTCCCCGACGACGTGGATGATCTCGAGCGCTTCGTTGACGATCACCCCGACGGGTACGAACCGGGGTGATACCGCCTCTATGAAACGCTCGAGCGCGCGCTCGCTACTACCCTGCAGCGAAGCTCGTAACGCACCGGCCTGGCGGTGGATCTCCCGGTAGCGGGTATCGCCTGCGTGGAGCCCGCTCGCGGCGAAATCCGGCGCCCCCGCCGGCAGCCGTAGGCGCCCTTTGCTCCGGAAGAGCTTCAGCCTGGGATCGATCGTGTCGAACCCCTGAGCCGCATCGCCGACCGTCTCGCTGGTGCCGAGCATCAGGACGCCATCGGGACGAAGCGAAAAGAGGAAGTACTCGAAAACCTTGGTCTGCAGCACCGGTTGGAGGTAGATCAGGAGGTTGCGGCAGCTGATCATATCGACAGCTGTGAACGGCGGATCCTTGACCAGGTTGTGCTGCGCAAAGACGACCATCTCCCGGATAGAGCGGCTGACCTGGAAGTGCCCCTCCTTCTTGAAGAAGTACCGCGACAGGAAGTGAGCCGGAATGTCGGCGGCGACGCTCTCCGGGTAGGAACCGGCCGCGGCGAACTGGAGCGCGTCGCGATCGATGTCGGTCGCGAAAATCTTGACGTCCAGGGCGATGCCGCGCGTGTCCAGGTCGTCGCGGATCAGCATCGCCAGCGTGTACGCCTCTTCGCCGGTCGAGCATCCGGCTACCCAGAGGCGCATCTCGCGTCCATCGGCGGCGTCCACGAGCGCTGGGATGATCCTGGCACGTACGTCATCGAACACTTGGGTATCGCGGAAGAAGCTGGTCACTCCGATCAGGAGCTCGCGAAACAGCGTCGTGATCTCCGCGGGATTCCTCTGCAGATGATTCGCGTACTCCGCCGTGGTCTCGATCCCGTTGATCGTCATCCGGCGGTCCACGCGTCGGGTGACCGTGCTCGGCTTGTAGTGCGTGAAGTCGACCTTGCACCGCTCGCGGAGCATCGCGAAGATCCGCGTCATCCCGTCCTCATCGACGTGCAACCGGTCGGCGCGCGCATCCGCGGCAAGGTGCGGGTGGCGCGTGAACGCAACAAGCTGTTCGGCGAGCTCGTCGGCCGGAAGAACGAAGTCCGCCAGGCCGGTGGAGAGCGCCGCACGCGGCATCCCGTCGAACTTCGCGCCTTCGGGGTCCTGGACCATGATCATCCCACCCGATTGCTTGACGGCGCGAACGCCGCGCATCCCGTCGCTTCCGCTGCCCGACAGGATGACCGCGATCGCGCGTTCTCCCTGGTCCTCAGCGAGCGAATTCAGGAAGATATCGATGGGCAGGTTGATCGTACGATTCGGCTCCTGCTCGTGGAGCAGCAGCTTGCCGTGGAAGATCGTGAGGTTGGTCCTGGGCGGGATCAGATAGATCGAGCCGGGCTGAACGCTCATCCCCTCCTCCGCGCGATGCACCGGCATCGGGGTTCGTTTGGAGAGGATTTCGACCATCAGGCTCTTGTAGTCGGGCGACAGGTGCTGTACGACGACAAAACCCAAGTCGCTGCGCGCAGGCATGCGCGAGAAGAACGCCTCGATCGCCTCCAGGCCGCCCGCGGAGGCCCCGACGCCGACAACAAACCCTGGAACTGCTTCGTTACTGCTCACGTGATCCGTACGCGCTTCCTCTAGGGCCGGCTCCCCGACCGGAGTGCGATTATGACCTGTTTCGAGGTATCTTGCATTTTAGCTCAAA
>SKVA01000530.1 GCA_007129695.1 Spirochaetaceae bacterium
CCCCGCCGTGCCGAGCTCGTCCGACTGTTCGGCTTCATCGGCACCGAAGCCGAGCTCGACGAGCTCGCAGGCCGTCTACGACACCTGACGCCGCACGAGATCGACGCCGTATCGCATCTACGACACCTCTACCGCGTCTGTTCCGATCTCGGGTACGCCGAGCGCGTGAGAATCGATCTTTCGGAAGCAGGCAGCAGACACTACCACTCCGGAATCGTATTCCAGGCGTACGCACCGAACGCGTCGGCCGCAATCGCGTCGGGCGGCCGGTACGACGGGCTCCTGTCGCACTTCGGGTTCGACGCTCCGTCGGTCGGGTTCTCAGTAATGCTCCGGCGGTTACAGGCGCTACTCCACACACCCGACAGGCTGCCGGCAGTGGCGACGCCTTCGGATGCCGACATCGTTACCCGCGCGCGCGCGGCGCGTGACATGCGGCGCGACGGCAGGGTGGTCTCGCTATGAACGACAAGGCACTGACGCTCGCGCTACCGAAAGGACGCCTCCAGGAGCAGAGCGAGGCGCTTCTTGCCGAGCGGGGGATGCCGATCGAATTCGAGAAGCGAAAGCTCCTGGCAACCGATGCCGATCGGCGCCTGAGCGTAATGCTTGTGAAGAACAGCGATCTGCCTACCTACGTGCACCACGGAATCGCCGGGCTCGGAATCTGCGGGACCGACGTGATCTACGAGAGCGGCTATTCGTTCTTCGAACTGATGGAGATGCCGTTCGGTTCTACCCGCATCTGCCTTGCCGCCGCGAAAGGCCACGATCACGAGTCGAACGCCGGACAAATCCGCGTAGCGACCAAGTTCACGCGCTTCGCGCACGACTACTTCGCGGCGCACGGTGTAGCGGCCGATATAATACGGCTCGACGGGTCGGTAGAGCTCGCGCCGGTCCTGGGGCTTGCCCCTTACATCGTCGATCTGGTGGAGACCGGCAGCACACTGCGCGCGCACGACCTGGAGGTCGTGGAGGAGCTGTCGACGACGACAGTCGTGCTGATCGCGAACCCCGCGTACTACAAGTTTCATTACAGAAGCATCGACGCGCTGGTCGATACTCTCAGAGGAGGGCTGACCCGATGAGACGATCCGAGCTGACCCGCGCTACGAAGGAAACGTCGATCTCAGTGACGATCGCGTTCGATACTCCCGAACCTCACCGGGAGATCGCTACCGGTCTGCCGTTCCTGGACCACATGCTGTACAGCTGCAGCCACCACGGCGGTTTCGAACTGATCGTCAACGCGACCGGCGACCTGGATGTCGATCCGCACCACGTCGTGGAGGACACCGGCATAGTAATCGGATCGTGCCTGGAGCAGATCCTGCGCGACGGTGGCGCGACCGCCCGGTTCGGACACGCGGTGATTCCGATGGACGAAGCGCTCAGCGAAGCGACGATCGATGTGTGCGGCCGCCCCACCCTCGTCTACCGTGCGCAGTTCCCGCAGCAGTACGCCGGGAGCTTCCCGTTGTGGCTCTTTCGCGAGTTCTTCAACGGGCTTGCAACAGGCGCCCGATTCGCGCTCCACCTCGAGTGCCGATACGGCGAGAACGCGCACCACATGATCGAAGGGTTGTTCAAGGCGCTCGGCAAGGCGATCGCGCAGGCGTACCGGAGCGTCACAGACCAGTCGGGCATCGCCGGGATGTCTACGAAAGGAGCCATATAGCCGTGCCCGACACCGATAAGGTGTTTCGAAAGGAGCTTGCCTCCCCGGGTTTCGTCAAGACGAGCACGCCTGCGGTCGCGCTCGACGGCGCGCAGCGGTCGGCGCTAATCCGCAAGGGGAACGAGCTGTTCAACGATGGCGCCGTCGACCAGGCGAAGCGGATCTTCATCACGACGAAGTACAGCGACGGACTGATTCGCGTCGGTGACTATCATCTCAAGCGCAACGAGCACCTCGAGGCGTTCCGGATGTACTGGTTAGCCCCCGATCGTCGCAAGAGCGACGCGCTGATCGAACGAATGGCCGCGGTTGTCCGCGGATGGATCGAGGAGCCTGAAGGTGAGTGACGATCGACGGCACGAACCGGACGTAGCCCGGCTGACGCAGGAGGCGTACCACGCGCTGCGCGCCGGTCGCATCGATGAGGCGGTTGAGCTATTCACCAGGGCCGTCGAGATTGACCCGTCAAACTGCTACGCGCTCGTCGGTTTGGGCGACGCCGCCCGAAAGCGCGGCGACGATCGCTCCGCCGTCGCGCACTACCGGTCGTGCCTCGAGCACGATCAGGACAACAACTTCGCGCTCTTCGGGCTCGCCGACAGCTACCGGTCGCTGCGCAGGTATGTCGACGCGGCGGCCATCTGGGAGCGATACCTGGAGCACGACAACAACAACGTGACGGTGCTCACCCGCGTTGCTGACGCGTACCGACGGATCCGCAACAAGCGCCGCGCCGCCGAACTCTACGACCGGGTTCTATCGCTCGAACCCGACAACGCGTACGCGCTGATCGGGCTCGGGCATCTGCACTACGAGCATCGCGAGTACGAGTCCGCGCTCGACGCGTGGAGCCGGATGCTCGAGCAATCCGGCGCGCGGATAGACATCCGCGTGCTGACCTCGATCGGAAACTGCTATCGCAAGCTCAAGCGCTTCCCCGAAGGCGTGCCCCACTTCGAACGCGCGCTTGAGATGGAACCCGGCAATTTCTACGCGCTGTTCGGGCTGGCGGACTGCTACCGCGGCATGCACGAACCGAACAGAAGCCTGGAGTATTGGGAGCAGATCCTCGCGAACGATCCCGACAATCGGGTAATCCTCACACGAACCGCCGACGCGCACCGCTCGCTCGGCGACCTGGACGCGGCTGAGCGCCTCTACACCCGGGCGATCGCGATCGGACCCGACGTCTACGCGGCGATCGGCCTGGCGACCGTCTATCGCGACCGTGGCGACGCACAGACAGCGATCGAAGACCTTGAACGGCTTCGCAGAGAACACCCCGATGAGATCCGCGTCTGCACCGAGCTTGCCGAGTCGTACGCCGCGGCGGGGCAGGTCGACGACGCGCGCGCGACGCTTCGCGCGTGCGAGTCGATCGACCCGCACAATCCGTACGTCCGGTCGCTTTCGAGTCGCCTCACCGAGTAGAGCGCGCCGCGCAGCCGCGTAGTTACCGCTTCGGCTCTACGACGGCCTTTATGCGACGGACGCCCTGGCTCGAGCTCTGCTCCTTGACGATCCGGAACCGGCCGAGTTCGGAGGTATGCGCCACGTGCGGTCCACCGCACACCTCGCGCGAGAAGTCGCCGACCGAGTAGACCTTCACGACCTCGTCGTAGCGGTCGCCAAAGAGCGCGATCGCTCCGGCGTCGCGAGCCTGCTCGAGCGTCATCTCCTGCTGCGAAACCGGCAGGTCACGCTCGATCTGCTCGTTCACGATCTGCTCGACGCGCTTGAGCTGTTCGTCGGTCATCTTCTCAGGGTGCGAAAAGTCGAAGCGCAGCCGCTCCTGCGTGATGTTGCTCCCTTTCTGACCAACGTGATCGCCTAGCACCATCCGCAGCGCCTGATGGAGCAGATGCGTCGCGGTGTGGAGCTTCGTCGTCGTCTCCGTGTTGTCGGCGAGCCCGCCCCTGAAGACGCCGGCCGACTCGGTCTTGCTCATCTCCTGATGCTTCTGGTACGCGTCGTCGAATCCGGCGCGATCGACGGTCATGCCGTGCTCGCCGGCGAGCTCTTCGGTGATCTCGATCGGGAAGCCGTACGTGTCGTAGAGCCGAAACGCGACACGCCCGGGAATCACGCGCGCCGGATTCTTCTGGAGATTGGGAAGCAGCTTTTCGAACTCGTGCTCGCCCTTGCGCAGCGTGTCTATGAAGCGCTCCTCTTCACCGGTGAGCTCGCGCAGCACCTCGTCGCGCTTGCGCTCGAGCGTGCGGTAGATCGGCGCGTACATGTCGATCACTACCTGCGACACCTCGGCCAGGAAGGGGCGCGACAGGCCGAGCTTGCGGCCGTGGCGCACCGCGCGGCGGATGAGCCGCCGCAGGATGTACCCCTGGCCGACGTTCGACGGTGAGACGCCGGCTTCGTCGCCGATGATGTGCGTCGCGGTGCGGGTGTGATCGGCGACGATCCGGATCGACGTGTCGGTCGCTGCATCCTGGCCGTACCGTTTGCCCGTGATCGACTCGATGCGCGCGATGATCGGCGTGAACAGCTCGGTATCGTAGACGCTCTTCTTGCCCTGGAGCACCGCGATCGTCCGTTCGATGCCCATGCCGGTGTCGACGCATCGTCGGTCGAGCCGACGGTAGCCGTCGGCCTGCTTGTTGTACTCCATGAAGACGTCGTTCCAGATCTCGAGCCACTTGCCGTCGGACACACCGGGTCGGCTCTCCGCGGTTCCGGCCACCCCGGTGTCGACGAACATCTCGGTATCGGGGCCGCACGGGCCTGTCTCTCCGGCCGGACCCCACCAGTTGTCCTCGCGGCCCAGGAAGAAGATCCGCTCCTCGGGGACGCCGTGCTGCTTCCAGTGCGTTGCGGCCTCGGTATCGCGCGGAACGTCGCTGTCGCCGGCGAAGCAGGTCACCGCCAACCGGTCGGCCGGTATGCCGAGCCACTCGGGACTCGTCAGGAACTCCCAGCTCATCGCGATCGCTTCTTCCTTGAAGTACTCGCCGAGCGACCAGTTGCCGAGCATCTCGAAAAAGGTCAGGTGCGACGAGTCACCGACCGCGTCGATGTCGATCGTGCGGATACACCGCTGCACGTTGACCAATCGGGTACCGGCCGGGTGCGCCTGGCCCAGAATGTACGGAACGAGCGGGTGCATACCGGCGGTCGTGAACAGCACGGTCGGGTCGTTCTGCGGGATCAGCGATGCGCCGGATATCTCGGCGTGCCCGTGCGACACGAAGAATCGAATATACTTGTCGCGGAGTTCGTTCGCGGTCATTGTCACCCTCTTGGTCTCTAGAACTGTTCGAGCTCGCCGGCGCCGTGGTCGTCGAGGAAATCGGGGAACACGTACGCGATCGTTCCGTTCTTGCGGACCCGGACCTCGCCGATCCCCTTGTCGACGAGCGCGTCGAGCTGCTTTCGTGCCTCGTCGGTCGAAATCTGTCCTTCGAGCGCGATCGACGCGGGCGACGCGATGCCGTGGCTCGCCTTCGCGACGCGCAGGATCACGTGCTCGGGCGACTCAGACCGAGCCATCGGCCGATGCGTCGCCCGGTCGGGCGACTCGAGCTCATCGAGCCTGCCGTCGAGCGCCCGATGCATCCGATACCTGATACGCGCTTCGCGGACTTGATCGGCCATCGTGACGCCGTCGTAGATCGTCCCGAGACCAAACAGCCCCATAGTCAGAAGGTAGAGCACACCGCTACCGAACTTGCCCAGATAGAGCCGGTGCAGACCGGCGAATCCGAAGAACGAAGCAAACCAGAGCAGATACGCGGTACGCGTCGAGTACAAACCCACCTCCAAGCGGCCTAAATATACCGTTCGTCATCCCTCGGTACAAGTAGACGCCCCGACTCCTCGAGTTCACGCACGCGCAACAGCACTTCGCGAGTGATCCGGTCGACCTCCTCGCGTTTTTGCGCCCCCAGGTGTGCGTACTCGTCGCTGATGTCGCGCGCGCGGCGCTCCGACACCGCGCGGAGCACCGCCGATCGGATCGTCTCGCTCTTGCCCTTGAGCAGCAACGCGACGTCGCGATCGTCGAACTCGGCGAGCACCTCGTGCAGATCACGCGGCTCGAGTTGTTCCAGCAGCTCAACCGTGTAGAGCTCGTCCTTGACCGACGCACCGAGCGCCAGATCAGCGTGTTCGAGCTCGCCGATGATCGCCTCCCCCATCGACGGCGCCATGTGCCGAAGGATCGCCGCGAGCGTAGCGGTGCCGCCCGCTGCCTCGCTGCGCCCGCTACCCTGCCGGCGGATCTTCTCCCGAAGCGCCTCCTCTACGCGCAGGATCGTGTCGCGCCCGAGCCGGTCCATCTTCGCGATCCGCCGCGCGATCTCGGCTCGCTTCGGCTCATCGAGAAGCGGCAGGAGCTTTGCCGCCACCGATCGATCAAGGTGAGCGATCACGAGCGCGGTCGCGGCGGCCGGTTCGTCCTTGAGCGCCGCGCGCAGCTGCCCGGGTTCGAGCGCGTTCAGGAAGTCGAAGTGGTGCGCCGGCGCGTTCGGTACCGACCTGAAGAAGCGCCGTTCGCCGTCGTCCTCCCCGAATGCTTCGATGAGCATCGCGCGCGCGACGTCGGCGCCACCGCGCAGCGGTGTCACATCGCCACGCAGCGTCGCGTCGACATCGGGCCGGTCGAGCTCGGATCGACGTACGGTCTTGATTCCTATGATCGCGCTCGCGAGCTGCTCCACCTCAGCTTCGCTGAGGTGCGCCATTACCTCGGCCGCGCGCTCGGTACCCATCGATATCAGGAGCTTCGCCGCGCGATCGAGGCTCCCCTTGCCGACGAGCCGCGCAAACCCCGCGCTCGTCGCGACAGGCGGTGGCACCGACGCCCGCGCCGCGCTCGTCTTCTCGAATCCATCGTCGGGAGCCGGGGCGAGTTGCGGATCGGGAAAAGCCGCGGGTAGCGCCGGTTTCCTCTCCCCTGTCGGGGACGGTTTCCCTGCCGGTTTCGCG
>SKVA01000401.1 GCA_007129695.1 Spirochaetaceae bacterium
CAGATTACTACCTTGCCAACGCTGCGAAGATCAGATCCACAATGCAGCGGCTTGGCTACGACTGCGTCGGTGGCGACAACAGCCCGTACGTCTGGGTCAGGACCGGATCGGACAGCTGGGCGTTCTTCGACGACGTGCTCCACCGCGCCGCGGTCGTGATCACCCCCGGCGCCGGGTTCGGCACGATGGGCGAAGGATACGTGCGTATCTCCGCGTTCAACCACGCGGAGAAGGTTGACGAAGCGCTCGAGCGGATCGAGGCCGCGCTCAGCTGACGCCCGATTCGACCCGAAACACGCCACAGACGTAGCACAGGAGTCGGTTCTGAGCGTGCCGCGATCGCACAGTCGGCGACCTCCGGGTGCTCTTGGGCCATCGACTACTGCTGCAGCTCGTTCACGAGCGCATCGAAGATCGTCAGCATGTCCCCGGTCGTCTTGCGCAGTCGCCCGGCAAGGATTCGCGCGATCTCCCGAGTGATAGGCAGCGCGATCTGCGGGTACTCGTCTCCGAGCGACAGGAAGTCGGTCTTGGAGAGAACCAGGAACTGTGAATCGTCGGTCGTCACGATCGTCGCCGAACGTACGTCATCGTCTATCAGCGCCATCTCCCCGAAGAACACGTTGTCTTCGGCGCGCAACTTCACGACGGTGTAGACGTCGCCGGCGCGGGTCTTGCGTTGGATCTCTACCGATCCGGCGACCATGACGTACATCTCGGCGCCGCGCTCCCCCTCCTGGATCACGATCTGTCCGGCAGGGACCGATCGAAGCGTACAGATCCCGCCGATTCGGGCCAGGTCCTCCGCGTTGTCTCTGATGTCAGCCAGGAGCGGGGTCTTTCGCAGCTGCTCAAGAACACGGTCATCCATCGGTCCGATCCCTTTCAAGCACGATCGCCATAGAGTGCCGCGAGATCGGGAAGTCGTCATCGGGCAGGAGGACCGGCTCGTTCACGACGATTTCCTTGACCCGCTGCATGTTCCCGATCAGCTTCCCCACATCGCTCGTCTTCTGCGCCTCTCGCAGCCACTCAATCTTCAGCGCGTTCGGCGAGCCTGTATTTGTCAGCAGGCCGATCAGAAGCGACGCGTCTGAGTCGGTCGCCACGCTCGCACGATACTCGCCGTAGGTCCTGTTCACGTACGTCGACGGAATCTCACGCGTGACAAGCCGCGAGCGCGAGCTTCCCTGCCCGAGAAGCTCGTGGATGATGTGCGACAGCCCGTTTGTCGCCGAGCTCGATGCAAGCATCTGCCGCGCAAAATCCCGGCTGAACAGCACCTCGTCGCACTGGACGTGCTTGAGATAGCTCTCGAACTTCCGGTCGAGCACCTCCGCCGTCACGTAGACGTCGCGGGCAAGGCTCTTCACGGTCAGAACAGCCATTACCGTCTTGCTGTCGACCTCACTCACCGACGAGCTTTCGAGCGTGTCGGCGATGATCACCACCTTCCGCGCGGACCGGACGTTCGCTCGCACCAGCGTCGCCTCCGAGTGGTAGTCGCCGCGGACGAACTTCAGACCGCGCAGATCGTCCGACTCCTGAAGCTCCTCGACTCGCTCCGACTCGACATTGGACACTAGCACGATACGGTCGGGGCTCAGGTCGCTCGATGTCTTGAGCACATCCCTCAGAATCTGCGCCATATCTTCGCGCCACCCGCACAGGATCAGGTGACCGGTAAGCGACTTGAAATCCATGAGTCCTCTCCTTGCTCGAGTACTCCGTTCGACCAGAAACGATGCGAGTGCGCCGGACAGGAGGCTCATCGCTCCGATTCCGACCAGGATCGTGACCGCCGCGAGAACTCTCCCGCCGATCGTAACGGGAACCTTGTCTCCGTAGCCGGTCGTGCTGAACGTGATCAGCGACCACCAGATCCCATCGAGCAGCGTCTCGAACTCGTCGTTCGCGCGCGACTCGAACACTACGACTATCGCTCCCCCGACGACCAGGAAGACCACGGCAAACAGAATGGGTCGGACTGAGCGCGACTCGCGCAGCGCACGGGTCACTCGTCGTGCGATCGCCCTCATTGTCCGCCTAGCCTTACCCGAGCGACCGAACCCGCAAGGTCGGCGACCGTGAGCGCCAACCGCTCGAACTCAGCCTCGACGGCCTTCGCATAGTGACGACAGTTCGGTTCACTCGCCATTTTCGCGGACGCCTCAAGAAGCGCCGCAGCGTTGCCGAGTCTCATGGCCTCCAGACTCCACGCGCCCCCCTTGATCGCGTGAGCGGCGGCACGAATCGCGTCAAAGTCACCAGACTCGGTGACTTCGGACAGCCCGCGTATCTGCTCACGCTGTTTGCTGGCGAAGTCTGACAATACTCTCATGACGACGTCCCGCTGCCCCATGAACCGGTCAACAGCCGCCTCCAGATCGAGAACCGGCGCGTCATCGAACGAGATTGGGCGCCCAAGGGCCTCCTCGGGAACCGCGAATCCGGGATCGCCGCACGTCGCGTCGACCCGATCGGTCGCCTCTGCCGCACCGGAGCCTGGCAGCTCGTCGGCGACCCATCGGTCGATGAGCGAGACGATCTCCTCCTTGCGGAACGGCTTGGTCAGAAAGTCGGTCATGCCCGCGCGAAGACACCGCTCGCGCTCTCCCCGGACCGCGTTCGCGGTCACCGCGACGATCGGCTTCAGGAAACCGCGTCTGCGGAGTTCCTCGGTCGCCTCGTAACCGTTCATTTCGGGCATCTGGACGTCCATGAACACCAGGTCGATCGCGCCGCTGTGCACCGCGGCGACCGCCTGCCTCCCGTCGGCGGCGAGCACCACCTCATGCCCAAGCTTGGTCAGTATCGTGCGAAACAACTGCTGGTTTACCGGATGATCTTCGGCGACCAGGATCCGCGCCGATGCGGGAGCCACCTCTTCGACCGGCTCCTCGTCGTCGTCAAGATCGTCCGCGGGCTGCAATTCCATGTCGGACGATAGCGCCGCCTCGAGCTCCGCAAGCAGCGCACGTCTACCGAGCGGCTTGCTCAGGTAGCCGTTGAACCAGCGCAGACGCTTCATCTTCGCTTCGCCCGCCATCAGACCGTTCGGGCTGAGCAGAATCAGAGCCGTATGCGAAACGGTCGCGTCGGCGTTGATCTCGCTCGCGAGCTGCCAGCCATCCATCCCCGGCAACTCAAGGTCGATGAGCGCAAGGTCGAACGGCTCTGAGATCGCCGCGTCGCGAAGCAGCGCGAGCCCGTCCTGACCCGAGCGTGCCCGCGTGACCGTGGCGCCGGTCGGCGTCACGTACGACTCGATTACACTGCTTGCCGAATCGTTGTCATCGATCAGCAGGATCCGCCGACCGCGCAGATCGGGCGCGTCGGAGGACCCCGCCGACACAATCTGGAACGGAATCTCGAACCAGAAGGTGCTTCCCTGGTCCTCCACGCTCGTGACGCCGATCCTACCGTTCATCGTCTCCGCCAGGCTCCTGCTGATCGACAGACCCAGGCCGGTGCCCCCGAATCGTCGGGTTGTCGACGAATCGACCTGCCGGAATGCGGTGAAAAGGCTCCCTAACTTCTCCTCCGGAATGCCTATACCCGTATCGCGCACGTCGATTCGTACGGTCGGGTCGGGCTCGTCCGCGACCGTCACGCTGATCTCGATTTCGCCACGTTCGGTGAACTTCACGGCATTGTTCACAAGGTTCACGATGATCTGCCGCAGCCGGCCAGGATCACCCTTCACGATCAGCGGAAGCCCCGCACCGAGCGACACGATTACCTCGAGACCCTTCCGGTGAGCCTGGACGCTGACCATGTCGACCGACTCCTGGACCAGGCCAACCAGATCGAACTCGATGATCTCGAGCGACAGTTTGCCTGCCTCGATCTTCGAGAAGTCGAGGATGTCGTTTATCAGGTAGAGGAGAACCTCCGCCGACGTTCGCACCTGCTCTGCGTACTCGCGCTGCTCCTCGTCGAGCCCTGTTTCGAGCAGCAGATCGTTCATCCCGGTGATCGTGTGGATCGGAGTACGTATCTCATGGCTCATGTTCGCAAGAAACGCCGACTTTGTCTCGGTCGAGCGCTCAGCCGCGTCCTTCGCGCGCTTGAGCCTCTGCTCGGTGTGCTTCTGGAGCGTCACGTCGCGCGCGTTCACGACCATCAGGATGGCATCCCCATGGCGGCCGATCACTGAGACATCGAGCTGCCACAGCGACGCCCGCGACCGGTCGGCAGACCGCGCGAGCCAGCTGTACCGCTCCCCAGGCTCGCGAAGCCGTGCCAGACGATCCCTGCTCGCGCCGTGATCAGAGGCGTGTATGAGGTCCCAGAGCGACTGCGGCGGGTCTGCGTCGGTCGCGGCGCGGTAGAGGTCGCGAAACGCCGCGTTAATCTCCAGGATCGAACCGTCGTCGCGAATCAGCGCCATACCGATCGTCGAAGAGCGGAATACCGACTCAAAGAGGCTCGCGTTCATCAGAAGCTCGTCTTGAGAATCTCCCGGGCCTTGTTCAGAAGCGACTCGGGTTTCAGCGGTTTGATCAGGTAGCTCTTGACGCCGTGATTGAGCGCCTTGACGACGGTCTCGCGCTGGGAGAGAGCCGACAGGATGATCACCGGTCGCATCGGACCGTCACCGGATAGCCGTTCGAGTACCTGAAAGCCGTCCATCTCCGGCATCATCAGATCCAGGAGTACCAGATCAAAGTCGTCGACGATGCCGGAGTCGACGAACCGCTTGCCGTTCTCGAACTCGGTGATCTGAAAGCCCGTCTCTGAGAGAATCGCCTTGACCATTTCGCGGATCACGAAGTCGTCATCGACCACGGCAACCTTGACCGCGTCGCCGCCGGTGGCCAGATCGTAGTCCTGCACTCGTTCGCTGTGGAAACGGGTCTCGATCGTTTCCTCCCGGCCACTCTTCGGTGCCGAGGTCTGAAGGAACTCCTGTTGCACCGTTCGGCTCTCACGGTCGATGAAGCTTCCCGCCCTTCGGCCGAGCAGTCCGTCCATCGCGTGTTCGAGCGTTCCGACGACTTCGACGCCGGTGTAATCGTCGCGGTCGTCAAGGAACTGGCGGACATAGTCGCAGGCAGTGAGGACTTTGACGTGATTGGGCTTGGCCCGGGTTGTCGACATGATCGTAGAAAAAAGCGCGCCGAGCTTGATCGTCTCCTCAGGGCCCACGTCGATGCTCGACATGATCACCAGGATCTTCGGGTTCTTCAGCTCGTACAGGTCGATCAGTTCGGTGAGCTTGAACCGCAGCAGCTCTATCTTCTCCTTGTTGAGACCCTGCGCGATTTCGATGAACATGATCTCGTCGTTGACGTGCGCATCGATGATCGATGGAGTGTTGTCGATCTCCAGTTCAACGCCGAGGATCGATGAGATCGCGTCGACGAGCGCGTCCATCCGGATCGGCTTGGTGAAGAACTTCTTCACATTGTAAGGTGCGACCTGCAGAAGCTTATCCTTCTCTACCTTCGCCGACGCCATGATGACGGGAATGGCCGCTGCGTTCGGATCGGCCTTCTTCTGCTGGAGCACTTCGATCGACGACATCCGACTCAGGTAGTAGTCCATAATCACCAGATCGGGGATCTCTCTGCGCAGCTTCGACGCACCATCGAGCCCGTTCACGCCCAGAATGACCTCGAACCCGAACTCGGAGAGCTTGTTCTTGAGAAAATCGCGAAAGAGATTCGATTCGTCGATTACGAGTATCTTCTTCAAGAGCGTACTCCGTCGTTCCAGTTATAGTCGACCGGCCGGCATTCAGCAAGAACGTTCTGTTTACTCGATCGCCCTTCCACGGTAGAGTCTGCGCATGAAACGCGCGTTTACGGTGCTGGTCTTTGTTGGAGTCGTGGTTACGCTCGGCGCGCAGCCGTCGCAATGGGAGTTTGGCTTCGGGCCGCGGATCATCGGTGCGACGGTAGCCCCCCGCTACATGCTGCAGGTTCCGACCGCAGACGGCGTGGAAACGTCGATCACAGGCTTGCTCAGCGGAGCGTATCAGGCGTCGGGCTACTACCGTGCGCGCGACGGAAGCTACGTACTGCCGGCCGACGTTCTGTCAAACCCCGGAATCATCAGCTACAACCGGGCCGACTTCACATGGGAACTCGGAGTGCTCCAGGGAGTCGTCCCGCGGGGCGATGTACTCGCCGACGCCGCGTCCGTGTTCCTCTTCTACCGCGGACACTACCAGTATCCGTTCGCGGATGACGACGCGCTCTTCTTTCAGAGCAACCTGCCGGAGACCGCGGGGAGCCTGCGAGGATCGTTCGTTTCGGGGGTCGCGTACAACCGTGTCACGCAGAATCGAACCACGCGGGTTCGTGACGGTGTCCAGGCTGAGGTCTCGATCGAGTGGGGGCCGTCCTTCCTTCATAACCAGATCGTCGGCACGGCAGACTACGGACGCTGGAGCGCGCGTGCCGCCGGGTTCCTGCCGCTCTACCAGCTCGAGCCGCTTCAGGACCGCAACCGGCTATCGGTGTACGCGGCGGGCTTCGCGGCGGTCGACTGGGCAACCGGCCCGGCCATTCCTGAGACGATTCGCGCGTCGATCGGCGGGCGTCAGGTGCGCTCGGCGACCGGCGGATCGGTACGAGGCTACGGTGGAGGACGCTTCGACGCGACGTTCAAG
>SKVA01000298.1 GCA_007129695.1 Spirochaetaceae bacterium
AGCCTCCCTCCAGTGTCTCCACCTCAGGCGCCTCCCGTCGCAGAACGAGCCGTCCTCGGAGATTCCTCCCCAAGCGGTCTATTCTTTCTTCCCTTCCCTCATAATGCCAAAGAACAATGGTTCGCCGAGCCTGAGCCCGTCGCACCGTCCGCTTCAGAGCGGACTGACAGTCTACCATCTGGAAGGTAGAGTGTCAACGCATTCGGTACGTTTCAGAGCTTCGGCAAGACCCTTCGGTCGCTTGAGCACTCACTGACCCGTACCGGCGAGAGCGGAATATAGCGTCGCTACCGAGGGTCGTCAAGGCCGTTCGAGTCGTTTTTCCGACGAAGAGCAAGAAGGTGGGCGATCGCCTCGCAGAATCCGTCGGCAGACCGTTCGCGCGTCACGAACGCGGGTAACGACCGCAGGACGGATGCGAAATCGACGATGTTCGCGACCCCGACCGACACCGCGAACCGCGCGAACATCGGCTCGTCGTTCGGCGAGTCGCCGCAATACAGCACACGCTCGTTCGCGCCGTGATCGTTGATGTCCAGGTCGAACCACTCGCCGAGCAGGTAAGCTGCCATCGATCGTTTGTCGTAGTCGCCGAACCACGCGTTTACATGGATGCTGCTCACCTTCGCGTGGGCACCGGCGGCCTGAAACACCTCGCGGATCCGGTCGGCATCGTCGTAGCCGAGCAACGGGGGTTCCTCGCGAAAGTCGACGGCGATGTCGTAAACGCGCGAAAACTGGTCCTTGGCTGCCCTGCATCCGGGCACGGCTCGGTACGCCTCAGACGCGATTCGCTCGAGCCGTTCCCGGCTGGCCCCAGGCTCGGGAGCCATCGGATGGCGAACGATGACCTGGTGCTCACCGTCCATCAGGAACGCACACGCTCCGTTCTCACCGATAACCGCGGCGACGGGCCATTGACGCGAAATCAGGTCGCACCAGCCCGCGGGACGTCCCGTGACAGGGATGACGTTGATGCCGGAGTCGTAGAGATCCCACAGCGCGCGGTACGCAGCCGCGGGCAGTTTGCCGCCGATCGTGATCGTATCGTCGATGTCGGTCAGAACGAAGTCGATCCGTCGAGCTGCGTCGGAGGAGAGCTCAGCGATCGGCACCATCGGTCGCTCTGCGTCGCTCGCGGACGAACAACGTGAAGTACTGCATAAACGATCCGACCGCCAGCAATGCGGCACCGGCGAGCAACGCGGTGAACGCCACGTTCACCCACGGCGCATCCCGCCACGCGGCGGTCACTGCGCCTGCTTGCCGAAGCGAGTCCACGCTGAACAGCAACAGGCCGGTCGCTGCCGCGACCGCGTACAGCCAGGTCTTCAGTTTCCCGGCGAGTCGCGCACCGAGCGCGGTTCCGGTGCGGTAGAGCAACATCCGGATGAGGATTATCCCGAACTCGCGGTAGAGCAGCACCAGCAGGAACCAGAGTGGAACCAGACCGCCGCTCATCAGGCACGCGAAGTAGGTAACCTTCGACACTACGTCGGCAAACGGATCGAGGATCTTGCCGATATCGCTCACGGTGTTCTGCGACCGGGCGACCGCACCATCAAGGACGTCGCTCAGTTCGATCAGCGAGTAGATCACCCAGAGCGTCGCGACCCCGGCTACAGCGAACGACGGGTACGCCCCGGTCAGCCAGAATACGACCGCAAAGAGCGGCGACATAACGAAGCGCGACGATGTCAGTAGATTCGCGGTACCCATGCGTGTCACCCGCGCATGCTCGCAGCTGATCGACACTGTGTCAACCGGTTCGGGTGTCATCGACTCTGCTCGCTGATGACACTCCCACCGGCGATCCGTATATTTCGCGGGCACGATGGGACGCAGCAGGGCGCGACGCGCCACCCACACGTCGATCCGCGTAGTCGGAGCTCGACAGAACAACCTGAACGGCTTGAACATCGACATACCGCTCAACCGGTTCACCGTGATCACCGGTGTGAGCGGGAGCGGCAAGTCGTCGCTCGCGTTCGATACGCTCTACTCCGAGGGGCAGCGCCTCTACGTGGAGACCTTCAGCGCGTACACGCGCCAGTTTCTGGACCGGATGGACAAGCCGGCAGTCGACCGGATCGAGGGTATCCCGCCCGCGGTCGCGATCGACCAGACAAACCCGGTCCGCACGAGTCGATCCACCGTCGGTACGATGACCGAGATCAACGACCATCTGAAGCTGCTCTACGCGCGCGGCGCGCGGCTGCTCTGCTCCGGGTGCGGCAAACTTGTCAGGCGCGATACTCCCGATTCCGTGGCCGACGCGCTCTTCGCGCGGCAGCCGCAGGCCCGACGACCCGTCGTACGACCCGTCGTACGACTCGTCGTCACCTTCCCGGTCAACGTCGGCGAACAGGTGTCCGATGTCGATCTGGACGAGCTCGTTCGTGGGCAGGGGTTTCGCGGAGTCCACTCACGGATCGCAGCGACCGCGTACATCATCCAGGACCGGATCGCAACCGACTTAGTCGCATCCGCCGCCGGCGCTCCGGCTCCCCGCGAGCGGCTGGTCGAGGCGCTCGAGCGCGCGTTCGATTCCGGTCACGGCCGGGTCGTGGTCTGGGACGCGACCGATGGCGACCGACCCGATCGCTTCATGTTCTCATCGGACCTGCACTGCGCCGACTGCGACATCCACTACCGCGACCCGGTCGCGAATCTCTTTTCGTTCAACTCTCCGCTCGGCGCGTGCGATCGGTGCCGCGGCTTCGGTCGCGTGATCGACATCGACTACGGGCTCGTGATCCCCGATGGAACGAAGACGCTCCTCGGTGGTGCGGTCAAGCCGTGGCAGAGCAAGAGCTACGACGAGTGCCAACGCGACCTCCTGGCGTTCGCCAGGAAGCGCGGCATCAGGGTCAACGTTCCGTGGTCGGAACTGACGCCGGACGAACGCGAGTGGGTTCTCGAGGGCGTGGGCGACTGGGAGGACGGGCACTGGTACGGCGTGCGGCGGTTCTTCGACTGGCTCGAGGGTCGCAGCTACAAGATGCACATCCGCGTGCTGCTCTCCCGCTACCGCGCGTACCGTGAGTGTCCCGCGTGCGACGGCGCCCGCCTGAAGCCCGAAGCGCTCCAGTGGCGAATCGGTCCCGACGACGGAATGACGATTCGCGATGTGATGCAACAGCCGCTCGACTCGCTCGCGGAGTTCTTCGCGGGCGCCTCCTTTCGCGACGTCGACGACGCGGTGCGCAGCGTCGTCGACGAGATCCGGCGCCGGCTGGGCTACCTGAACGAGGTCGGGC
Source organism: Spirochaetaceae bacterium (assembly GCA_007129695.1). GTDB lineage: Bacteria > Spirochaetota > Spirochaetia > DSM-27196 > SLST01 > SLST01. Next base: position 3,261 of record SKVA01000298.1, read on the forward strand.
TGGGCTACCTCAACCTGGACCGCCAGTCGCGAACGCTGAGCGGCGGAGAGGTGCAGCGAGTCAACCTGACGACCGCGCTCGGCACCGCGCTCGTGAACACGCTTTTTGTGCTCGACGAGCCGAGTATCGGTCTGCACCCACGCGACGTCGGCCGGCTGGTTGGCGTGTTGCGGAGGCTGCGCGACTCCGGAAACACGATCGTCGTCGTCGAGCACGACCCCGCGGTGATCCGGGAGGCCGATCACGTGATCGATCTGGGTCCGGGCGCCGGCAGCGCGGGGGGATCGCTCGTCTTCGAAGGCTCCCCGGCCACGTTGATGGACAACGAATCGTCGGTCACCGGCGCGTATCTGGCGGGAACTCGCTCGGTCGCGGTCGACGCGGGACTGACGAAGGCAGCGACGGACGCGGGGGTCGTAGAGGCTGACGCGGCCGCGCCGGAACGGGGCACGCTGATCGTACGCGGTGCGCGCGAGCACAACCTGAAAGGTACAGACGTCGCGATTCCGCTCGGGCGATTCGTCGCGCTCACCGGCGTGAGCGGCAGCGGGAAGAGCACGCTCTTGGACCAGGTACTACACCGCGGCATCCTTCGGCACCTTGGATCCCCGACCGAGGAGCCCGGCGCTCACGACCGGATAGAAGGGCTCGACCAGATCGACGAGGTCGTCATGGTCGATCAGTCGTCGATCGGCAAGAGCGCGCGCAGCAACCCGGCGAGCTACGTCGGCGCGTTCGACGCGATCCGCGCGCTGTTCGCGTCGAGCGAGGCGGCCAAAGAGCGCGGCATGACCGCCGGAAGCTTCAGCTTCAACTCCGAAAAGGGCCAGTGCCCGACGTGCAAGGGAAGCGGATTCGAGCACGTCGAAATGCAGTTTCTGAGCGACGTCTATCTACGCTGCCCCGACTGCGACGGCAGCCGCTTTCGCGCGTCCGTGCGCCAGGTGCGCATCCCGACGCTCGCCGGCCGCCGCGTGTCGATCGCCGATGTGCTCGACCTGACGGTCGACGACGCGATCGCCGCGTTCGCCGATCAGCCGAAGATCATCCGCGCGCTCGACCCGCTCGTTGGAGTAGGGCTCGGCTACGTGAAGCTCGGGCAGCCGGTGCCGACGCTGAGTGGCGGTGAAGCGCAGCGGCTGAAGCTCGCGCTCCACCTTGCCGGCGCGTCCGACACGTCGCGCCACGCGCTCTTCCTGTTCGACGAACCGACGACGGGCCTGCACTTCTCCGACATCGCGCGGCTGCTTTCGGCATTCGCGCGGCTGCGCGACGCGGGTCACAGCCTGATAGTGATCGAGCACAACCTGGACGTGATCGGCGCGGCCGACTGGATCATCGACCTGGGCCCCGAAGGCGGCGAAGCCGGCGGCCGGATCGTCTTCGAAGGGACGCCGGCCGATCTGGTCCTCAGCGCAACCTCCGGTCGCGCCGGAATTCAGACCGGCGCGACGGCGATCGCGCTCGCCGCGGCGACCGGCGGCGCGGGTCTGCCCCCAGGCGCGGGCTTGTCCCCAGGCGCGGGCTTGTCCCCAGGCGCGGGCTCGGGGCCCTCCGCTGACTCGAGAAGGATCGCGGGCGCGGCGGCTGCGGCGACCGGCGGCGCCCCGCAACCCGGCGCGAGCTCGCCTCCCGCGCCTGCACCGGTACCTCCCGCGCCGGATCCGCCGCCCCCGCACGACACGATCGCGGTGCGAGGCGCGCGCGAGCACAACCTCCGTAACATCGACGTGACGATCCCTCACAACGCGATGACGGTGCTGACCGGTGTGAGCGGGAGCGGGAAGAGCACGGTCGCGTTCGATATCATCTTCGCGGAGGGGCAGCGTCGCTACCTGGAGTCGTTGAACGCGTACGCCCGGCAGTTCGTGCAGCCGGCCGCTCGCGCGGACGTCGACGCGGCGACCGGCATCCCTCCGACCGTCGCGATCGAGCAGCGCACGAGTCGGGGCGGCCGCAAGAGCACCGTCGCGACCGCGACCGAGATCGCGCAGTACCTGCGACTGCTCTACGCGAAGATCGGCACGCAGTTCTGCCCCGAGTGCGACGTGCCGATCGAACCGCAGAGCGAGCAATCGGTGATCGAGTCGCTCCGCGCGTCGCATCGGGGACGATCGGTGACGATCCTCTCACCGCTCGTCGTTGCCCGCAAGGGCTACTACACCGATCTTGCCGAATGGGCCGCGCGCCGCGGAGTCGAGCACCTGCGGGTCGACGGAGAGCTCGTCGCGACCGCCGAATGGCCTCGACTCGACCGGTACAAGGAACATTCGATCGAGCTGCCGTACGGTCCGTTCGCGATACCGGCGCGCGGCGCAGGCCGCGACTCGGAGGCGCTCGAGCTCGCGGTCCACGACGCGCTCGGCCACGGGCACGGCGTCATCTACGCGCAGAGCCAAGACGGCGTCGTCACGTACAGCACCGCGAACGCGTGCCCGGTCTGCGGACGCAGCTTCGACGCGCTCGATCCACGGCTCTTCTCGTTCAACTCGAAGCACGGATGGTGCGATTCGTGCGTAGGCACCGGAGAGAAGCTGTCGCGGTCCGAGCGCGAGCTCGCGGCGGCCGAGCCCGGGTGGGAGGCCGACGGACAGCGCGCGGTGTGCGGATCGTGCGGCGGACGACGTCTGCGCCCGGAGGCGCTCGCGGTCCGGTTCCGCGGTCGCTCGATCGCCGACGCGTTCGCGATGACGATCGGCGATGCGACCGGGTACTACGTCGCGATCGACCTTGACCGGAGAGAACGCCAGATCGCCCGCGATATCGTGTCGGAGATGACGAGCCGCCTGCGCTTCCTGGGTGACGTTGGACTCGGCTACCTGACGCTCGACCGGTCGGCCCCGAGTCTGAGCGGCGGCGAAGCGCAGCGCATCCGGCTCGCCGCGCAGCTCGGTTCGAGTCTCCAGGGCGTCTGCTACGTCCTGGACGAACCGACGATCGGACTGCACCCGCGCGACAACGAGATGCTGCTCGGCGTGCTGCGCCGACTCACGGACAAGGGCAACACGGTGGTCGTCGTCGAGCACGACGAAGAAACGATCCGCGCGGCCGACTACGTCGTCGACCTGGGGCCCGGCGGAGGCACTCGAGGCGGCCTGGTCGTCGCGACCGGCACGCCGTCGCAGATCGCGCGGAACAAGGATTCGGTCACGGGTCGGTACCTGCGGCGGCGTCGAACCGCGCCACGCCCGACCCCGGCCGACGCCGCACGTACCGGCCAGACGGCTCGAAAGGGTCGCACCGCGGCACCGCCGGCCGGCCCGCCCTCGCGCGCCCCGGCGCCCCCACCCGCGCCGACGATCCGGGTCTCCGGCGCGCGGCTCCACAACCTGAAGCAGA
>SKVA01000069.1 GCA_007129695.1 Spirochaetaceae bacterium
TGAATGCCGCCAGCGCCGCGTAGCGGGTCGTGGTGAGCTTCGAGCACGCGAAGGCATTTTCCGCATCCAGGGCCGTACCACGCGCCGCCGCCTCGGTCTGGTGCCGAGAGGGATCGGCCTGGAAAGTGTTGTCGAAAGTGTTGTCGTTTTCGGGAATACTGGTGTATGCTGGTGAAACGTGGTGATACGTAAGTACCTTATCCAGCAACGATTTAGAGAGACAACGAAATCGGGTGAAAGCTGTAGGCATCGGTTCGGGACCGAGAGGTCGGCAGTTCAAATCTGCCCAGCCCGAGATCTGCTCACCGACTCTTTGCATCGACGCCGCTGCGCGGCATAATGCGATATGCACTATCCACATCTGTTGTCACCGCTGCCGGTCGGAGAGCTTACGCTTCCCAATCGCATAGTCATGCCGCCGCTGGTGATCTGGAAGGCGGGGCTCGACGGGATGGTTACGCAGGAGCACGTCGATCACTACGCCCGGTCGGCGGGGCCCGGGCTCTGCATCGTCGAGGCGACCGCGGTGTCGCCGGAGGGCCGCCTGGCCGCGACGCAGATCGGCGCGTGGAGCGATGAGCAGGTCGACGGGCTCGCCCGTTTGGCCGCGACCGTTCACGGCTGGGGCGGAGTCGCCGGGATCCAGATACACCACGCGGGCATCAAGGGCACGAAGGAGCGCAACGGTGGTCTTCCGACGCTCGTTCCGTCGCTCGTCGCAGGTGCGCCCAAAGGCGCGGTAGAGCTCACGCCTGACACGATCCGGGACGTCATCGAAGCGTTCGCTACGGCGACCAGACGGTGCCTTGACGCGGGCTTTGATGTGATCGAGCTTCACGGCGCGCACGGCTATCTGGGTAGCCAGTTTCTGAGCCCCGCGTCCAACCGCCGATCAGACGAGTGGGGCGGTCCGATCGAACACCGCGCACGCTTTCTGGTCGAGTGCACCCGGGCGGCGCGCGTGGCGATCGACCGGTCGGGCCACCGTGCCGCGCTCGCGGTACGGTTGGGCCTGGCCGACGGCGGCGATCCGCCGCTTACGATCGACGACGGTTGTGCGGCGGCGGCGCTGCTTGTTGATGCCGGCGTCGACCTGTTCGACGTGTCAAACGGCGGGTCTCAGCCGACGCGTCGCGACGAGTGGACGCGGGCTACGACGCTCGAACTCGCGCGGATTGCTCGCACGCGCGTGGACCGACCCGTGATAGGCGTCGGCGGCGTGAAAAGCGCTGACGAGGCCGAAGAGCTCCTTGGATCGGGAGTTGCCGATCTTGTGGCTGTCGGACGCGCGATCCTCGCCGACCAGCAGTGGGCGGCCAAGATCATCGACGGGAGAGCCGATCAGATCGACCGGTGCATCGACTGCAAACCGCGTTGCTTCCACTTCACCGAGCCCGAGAACTGCCCGCCCCGGCGCGCGCGGAATCGCCTGTTGTCTGCCCGGTGAATCGTGGGTATCGTAGCGGGAAGGAGCAGCTGTGAGCCAGGACATACCGAAGCGAAGCGAAGTACCCGCGGGCGACCGCTGGGACCTATCCCGACTCTATCCCGACGATGCCGCGTGGGAAGAGGGGCTCAAGGAACTGGAGTCGATGATCCCGACGATCGCGGCGCACAAGGGGCGACTCGGCGAGTCCGCTGATACACTGGCCGCCGCGATCGCGTTCTACCAGGAGTATGGCGTCCTGGAGGAGCGTCTTGGCTACTACGCGCACCTGCGCCTCAGCGAAGACGAAGGCGACTCGCAGAGCCGCGGCCGGATGGACCGCTACGTGATGGTCGCCACGCGCGGAGAAGGCGAGTGGAGCTGGCTGGTTCCCGAGATCCATCAGATCCCCGAGTCGAGCCTGACCGAATGGATCGCGCTCCCGCGATTCGACGCGTATCGCGTGTTCCTGCGCAAGCTCGTGCGCTACCGGCCGCACGTGCTGTCGCCCGCCGAAGAGCGATTGCTCGCGCTCCAGTCTGAGGCGAACCAGACCGCGGACGACGCGTTCTCTGTACTCACAAACGTGGATCTGGACTTTGGATCGGTAGACACTCCGGAGGGGCCCAGGAAGCTGAGCCAGTCGACCTTTTCGTCGATGATGCAGCACCCCGACCGGGAGGTCCGCAAGACCGCCTACGGTCAGTTCTACGCTCAGTTCGAAGCGCACCGGACCACGATCGCGCAGCTCTACGCGGGGTCGTGCAAGCTCGATAAGTATCGTGCCACGGTTCGAAACTACCCATCCGCGCGCGCCGCGGCGCTCTTTCCCGATGATGTGCCCGAATCGGTGTACGATAATCTGGTCGCGACGATAACCGAAAACCTCCCGTCTCTGCACCGCTACTACGAGCTGCGACGGCGCGTGCTCGGCGTTGACGAGCTTCGCCACTACGACGTCTACGTTCCGCTCGTGCCGGCCGCGAAGGCTCGCCACACCTACGACGAGGCGGTGCAGATGATCTGCACCGCGCTCGCACCGCTTGGCGACGAGTACGTAGCCACACTGCGCAAAGGACTGCAAGGCGGGTGGGTCGACCGGTACGAGAACCGTGGCAAGCGCAGTGGCGCGTTCAGCGCCGGTTCTTTCGTCGGTGACCCGTACATCCTGATGAACTACAAGGAGGACGTGATCCGCGACGTGTTCACGCTCGCGCACGAGGGCGGCCACTCGATGCACTCGTACTACTCGTCGAAGAGCAATCCGTTCCTCCAGTACAACTACACGATCTTCGAGGCCGAGGTCGCGAGCACCTTCAACGAGCAGCTGCTGTTCCGGCATCTCTACGAACGCGCCGACTCCGACTCTCTGAAGGCATATCTGGTGAACTCGCGAGTCGACGACCTGCTCGCGACGCTCTTCCGTCAGACGATGTTTGCCGAGTTCGAGCACCAGACCCACGCGGCGCTCGAGTCGGGCGTACCGCTCACCGTCGACTATCTGCGTGCCGAATACCGCAAGCTCCTGGAGAAGTATTTTGGCCCGATTATGGTGTTCGAACAGCAGAGCGACCTTGAAGGGTTGCGCATCCCGCACTTCTACCGCGCGTTCTACGTCTACAAGTACGCAACCGGCGTGTCGGCGTCGATCGCGTTGGCCCACCGTGTGCTCTCCGGCGGCGATGCCGAGCGGGCCGCGTACTTCGACTTCCTGAAGTCGGGCGGTTCGCGTTTCCCGATCGAAGCACTCGCGGTCGCGGGCGTCGACATGTCCGAGCCCGGGCCGATCCGTGCGGCGTGCGCGGAGTTCACGCGGTTGGTCGACGAACTCGAGTCGCTCGTCGGGTGAGGAGATTCGCCGGCACTACCGGATCAGTTGGGCCGGCTGGTGCACGTGGAGGCTCAGACCGGTCGGTGCGTTGAACCGCTCGCGCGCGGATCGCCACGTTACCGTCAGCGAATGGTCGCCCGATTCGGTACCGAGTCTGTGGACGATGAAGGCTCCGTCGACGTTCCAGCCGGCGGCGATCGCTCCCGGCTGAGCGCTGCCGGTGCTTGCGATCTCCCATTCCGCCGGGCCGTAGCGAACCCGTAACGCCTTCGCGATCCGGGAGAAGGCGCGCTCGGGCTGACCTTCGGACCGCGGATCGCTACCGATCGACAGCACCGCCTGGTCGATCGTGCCGTCGGTGACCAGAAAGAGTGCCCGCGTCGAAAGCCCCAGGAAACCGGCTTCGTAGACGACCGCATCCGCCAGACCTATCGTTGGAGTACCGAGCAGGTCGACGATCTGTTCGCGCGCGGGCGCGACGAGCAGAGAATCGGGCAGTTCGATCGTTCGGGAGTGGGAAAGGACAGCGACGGCGAGCAGCATGATCGTCGCCACAAGCGTGCGTCGTTGCATGCCGGTACGATGGTCCACCCGCCAATATTACCACGACCGTCGGTTGTGTGCTTCACTTTACGCCGCCGACAGCCGAGAATCATACCGGATATGTCCGGAACCAGAACGCTTATCGTAGTACTGCTGGCCGTTGTGCTCTCATCGATCGTCGTTGCCGATGAGACGGTTCACGTACTGCAGCGCGGCGAGACGATCTTCACGCTCGCGCGGCGCTACAGCGTCACCGCGGATGAGCTTCTGCGGTACAACGAGATCACCGATCCGACCCGGTTACCGGTCGGAGCTCGAATCCGTATCCCCAACACCTACGTCGTTCGTCCCGGAGACTACGTCTACGCGATCGCCCAGCGACTTGGCGTTGGGTGGCTCACGCTGCTAGAGGTGAATGGTCTTGGCCGCAACGACGTGGTTCGCCCGGGAGACGTTCTGATCGTACCGCGCACCGCGACGGCCACTTCACCGGCGCCGACTCGAACCCCTGTCCCCGCGCCATCGACACCGGCAGCCGAACCGATCGCGACGGCCGCTCGTCCCGATCAGTCCTCCGCACGCGTACAGTGGCCGCATCCTGGAGAACGTTCGAACTGGACCGGGAAGTTCCCTGGAGTCGTGATGGCCGGCACCGCCGGCGACCTGATTCGCTCGGTGACCAGCGGGACCGTCGCATTCGTCAGCCCCGTCAGCAGTTTTGGCCGGCTCGTTCTGGTTCAGGGAGAGAACGGGTTCATCTACGGGTACGCGGGCGCTGAACGGCTGAACGTCGCCGTTGGCGATCGCGTGGAAGTTGGTACAGTACTCGGCTCGGTGGGCTTCTCTCCCGCGTTTGACGCGACGAAGGTGCTGTTCACCGTCTGGCACATCAACCGTTACGTCGACCCCAATACGGCGCCGAGGGGTTGAAGATGGCGGGCACCCGGGCGCGAACCGAAGAGGCGGCTACGCTGACAGTTGCTCCCGACGAGTTCGTTGCATCGGGTGATCGCTATCCTGACGGGGCCGACCCGCTCGCGCTCTACCTGGCACAGATCTCCGAGTTTCCGCTGCTCTCCGCGCGGGAGGAGGCCGACCTTGCCAGGCGGATCATCGAACTGCGCGAGCAGTTGGCTGACGGATCGCAGCCGCGCCTGCGCGCGCAGCTTGAAGGGCTCAAGCACCAGATGGTTCAGTCGAACCTCCGCCTGGTAGTGTCGATAGCGAAGAGGTACCAACATCAGGGACTCGGGCTGCTCGACCTGATCGACGAGGGGAATATCGGTCTGATAGAGGCGGTCGAGCGGTTCATTCCGTCGAAGGGCTTCCGGTTCAGTACCTACGGAACGTGGTGGATCAGACAGGCGATCGTCAAAGCGCTTGCCGACAAGGGACGCGTCATTCGGGTACCGATTCACATGCTGACGCACATCAGGCGCTGCTTCGCGGTTTCGCGGACACTGACCGACGAGCTCGGTCGGGATCCACTGCCCGAAGAGATTGCCGATCGACTCGGGTGCGACATCCAACAGGTGCACGAGGTGCGCCGGCTCATGCACGATACCGCGAGTCTTGATGTGAGCGTCGACGCCGACAACACGACCAGACTGTCGGACCTGATAGAGGATCGCGACTCGGCTGGGCCGTCGGAAGTCGCGTACCAGAACTCAATGCGGGCGCACGTCCGCAGTGCGCTCGGTGTGCTGACCGATCGTGAGAAACAGATCATCAAGCTTCGATTCGGCATCGGCGCCGAAGGACCGTACACGCTCGAAGAAACCGGTCGGAGGCTCGGGATCACGCGCGAACGCGTGCGTCAGTTGCAGGAGAAGGCTATTCGCAAGCTCCGGCAGCTCGCATCGATCCGCGCGTACCAGGATTTGTGATGAAGGCTCAGAAGCGGAACCCGGTGATGAACGTAGGATAGAGCGTGAGCGGTCTGTCGGGTGATCCGATTTCGATCCCTGACTCGGGCCGATCGAAGTACCCTGATGCGTCGAAGCCGAGCGACGAACGGACGTCGAAGCTGCCTCCCATGAACCAGCCGAAACCGTCACCGATTCCAATCCCGGCGATAATACGACCTGTTGGCAGAAGTGCTCCCTGCTCGGGGTCGAACAGCGACGAAAACCGTTCCTGCGCGGTCGTTCCGGCCGACACGCGCTTCCATCCAGCGTCGATGTCGAAGTAGAACGGCCGAGCCTTGACGCGGAATCCGATTCCGCCTGAGACGCCCAACCCTTCGAGTTCTCGCAGCGACCCGCCGCGCGTGATACCGGCGTTTGCTAGCGCGTAGAAGATGTTGCTGCCGTTTTGCAGCGTGATCCAGGTTCTCTCGTCGCCTTCCCACCACAGACCCGTATTGCGAATTCCGTTCTCTACGAGGTTCACCAGACCGATCGGAACCCCGTAGAGCTCCCTGGAGATGTTCACGAGTCCGATCTGTGCGCCGGTGACGCGTTCACCGATGTTGACGAGCCCGATCTGCGCGCCGGCGACATCACCCGATACGTTGACAAGACTGATCTGCCCGCCAACCACCATGCCGGCCCGGTTGTGGATACCCGCAAGCTGTGCGCCGTTGACGAGTCCGACCGTAGTATTGAAGATTCCCGCGCTCTGCACGCCGTCGAATCCCGCGGCCGCGTGGTTGAAGATCCCGGCGTTCTGGATCACCGCACCGTGGCCGTCGATCCGGTTGAAGATACCCGAGTTCTGCACGCCGATGCTGTTCCCCGAGACAACGTTGAAGACGCCGGCGTGCTGCAA
>SKVA01000430.1 GCA_007129695.1 Spirochaetaceae bacterium
CGGCTACCGGGTGCGGGACACCAGGGTGACCGACTTCCCGTCCAACCCGAACCGCGGGTTTCCACAAGGGTTTTTCATCGGCGACTACTTTGCGATCGAGGCTACCGAGACCGATGTCTACATGGTGTGGGCGGATACCAGGCTCGCCGAATTCGGCGGCGTGAACCAGAAGATCGGCTTTGCGCGGCGCAGGCCGATCCGGTCGCCCGACATCTTCGTGTCGCCGCCGGCGGGCCCAGGCGGCCAGAACGTCACGATCCAGGGGTTCAATTTCCAGCCCGATATGACCGTGTTCATCACGCTCGAAGACGCGACGATCGCGTCCGCGCGGACGAACCTGGAGGGCAGATTTACGACGAGCCTCTACATGCCGATCACTGGCGAAGGCCCACAGCGGCTCGCGGTGTACGACCATTCGGGGAATATGGCGTCGACCTCGTACTACACCGAGTTCGGCTTTGGCGACATAGAAACGCTCTACCGGGATCTCCAGGATCAGATCCGTGATCTGATGGATGAGCTGCGGCGCCGCAACTGAGTCGGTCGCGGTCGCGGCCGCGGCCCGGTACGACAGGGAGAAGCAGATGAAGCATCGTCTTCGATTCATGGTATCGATCGCGCTCTTCGTGACGGCGGTCGTCGGACCGGTCGCCGCGCAGCAGGGACCGAAGGCCGACCGCATCCTGTTCCGCGCGTTCGACGTCGACCGCGCGCCGCGCGACCTGGAGGCGGATCAGATGGATCTCTATCTGTTCAGCCTGAAGACCGCGGCGGCGCAGCGACTGCGCGGGAACGACCGGTTTTCGCTGTTTGAGGCGCCCGCCTCCACCGTGTCGCTGTTGCTGAACCCCGCCCCGGCCGTCGCCGGTGATCTCAACCCGTTCTCCATTCCAGAAGTCCGCCGCGCGGTTCAGTTCCTGGTCGACCGCGAGTTCATCGCGCGCGAGATCTACCGCGGCATGGCGCGTCCGATGCTGACGCACGTCAGCTCGCACGACTACGACTATCTGACCGTCTTCGATATCGCGCGCGGCTCCGGCATCACGTACGACCCGGAGTACGGCCGCGAGCTTATCGCGCAGGCGATGCGCGACGCGGGTGCGACGATGAGCGGTGGCGTCTGGAGCTACAACGGTCAGCCGATCCGCGTGCGCTTCATCGCGCGGGTCGAAGACGAACGGCGCGACGTCGGTGACCTGGTTCGCCGCGAGCTCGAGCGCGCCGGCTTCATGGTCAACGTGACGTACCGGCCCTTTGCGGCCGCGGTGATGTCGGTCTATTCGACCGATCCGCAGGCGTTCGAGTGGCACGTCTACACCGAAGGGTGGGGACGCTCGGCCCCGACGCGCTACGATTTCTCCAACGTCAACCAGATGACCGCGCCTTGGCTCGGCAACATGCCCGGCTGGAAGGAGGTCGGCTTCTGGCAGTACGAACAGGACGAGCTCGACGAGCTGGGGCAGCGCCTCTTCCGCGGCGAGTTCGCCGGACGCGACGAGCGCGACCGGATCTACCGGCGCATGACCGAATTGGGCCTGGACGAGTCGGTCCGGATCTGGATCGCGACCGCGACGAACTCGTTTCCCGCGCAGGCGGGCCTTGCCGGTGTGACGCTCGACATCACCGCGGGTCCGCGATCGCCGTGGACGCTTCGCGAGGCTCACGTGCCGGGGAAGACCGACCTTCGCGTCGGCCACCTCTGGGTCTGGACAGAGCGGACGACGTGGAACCCGGTCGGCGGGTTCGGCGACGTGTACAGCACCGACATCTGGCGCTACGTGAGCGACCCCGCGATCTGGAACCATCCGTTCACCGGACTGCCGATGCCGGTCAGGGTCGACTTCGACGTACGGACCGCGGGACCCCGCGGGACGATTCCAGTGCCCGCCGGCGCGGTGATCTGGAACGCCGACACCGACCGGTGGGAGTCTGCGGCGGGCCGCACCGCGACTAGCCGCGTGGTCTACGACTACTCGAAGTTCTTCCAGTCGACGTGGCACCACGGGATTCAGATCTCGATGGCCGACGTGGTCTACGGACTGGTGCAGAGCTACGAGCTCGCGTACGACCGCGACAAGACGAGGATAGAGACCGCGCTCGGTGTCACCAGCAGGCCGTACCTGGATACGTTCAAGGGATTCCGGATTCTGGACGCGAACCGGATCGAGGTCTTCGTCGACTTCTGGCATTTCGAGGAGGCGTACATCGCGTCGTATGCGACGCCGTCGGGCCTGGGGATGCCATGGGAGATCCTGGCCGCGATGGACGATCTGGTGTTCAACCAGCGTCGCGGCGCGTACAGCGACACTGCTGCCAGCCGGTTCAATGTTCCATGGATCAGCCTGGTCATGGAGCGCGACGCGCAGCTGGTCCAGCGGACGCTGCAGACGCTGCGTCAGTCGCGGTTCGTTCCGCCGAACGCATTCCAGGTCGGCGACCGGAACCTGATGACCGCCGACCAGGCGGTCGCGCGTTACGACGCCGCGCTCGCGTGGCACCGCGAGTACGGCCATCTGGTCATCAGCAACGGCCCCTACTACCTGGCCGCGTACGACCCTCCGGCTCAGTACGCGGAGCTCCGCGCGTTTCGCGATCCGACCTATCCGTTCAAGGCAGGGGACTGGCTCTTTGGCACGCCGCCGTCGCTGCAAATTGTTACGCCGACGGTCCCCGACATCGCGCCGGGGAGCGAAGCCCGGATCAGCGTCACGGTGAGCGGGAGCGGAAACCTGGATCTGCGGTACGTCATGGTCGATCCGACCGACGGGAGCGTTGTCGCATCGGGCACCGCGACGCCCGCCGGCGGGTCGGGAGCGAACCGCACCTTCACCGTGACTATACCGGCGACGACGACGAACCAGCTGTGGCCCGGGCTCTACCGGCTCCATCTGGCGGCGACCAGCGACGCGGTCGCGCGCGTCGTCGAGTACAGCGCCGACGTCGACGTGCTTCCGTAGGAGCGCTGGTTGCTTGTCCGACGGCTGCTGATACGCGGCCTTTCGATGCTCGGCGTGCTGGTCGCGGTCCAGCTTCTGGTCGTCATCAGCCTGGGTGCGACCGGGTACTCGGATCGTATGCTCCAGGCGGTGATCGGCGAGCAGCTCCGTGCGATGCGCGGAGGGTTCGCGGAGACGATCCGCGACCCCGACCAGCTCGAAGCGGCGATGGAGGCGCAGCGGATCGAACTCGAACAGGCGTACGGTCTGGACCGTCCGTGGTACTCGCGGATTCCCGCGATGGTGTTCCGCGTCTTCGTGCTCGACCTTGGTGAGGCGCACACGCTGCGTAGCTTCACCGGCAGTAACCGCGTGGCGGACATCGTCGCCGAGCGGATCCCGAACACGGTCATCCTGCTGACGACGTCGATGGTGATCACCGCGATCGCGGGGATAGCGATCGGAACGCGTCTGTCGACGCACGCCGGTTCGCGGCTGGATCGGCTGGTTTCTTACGGTTCGGCGATCTCGTACGCGCTACCCGCGTGGTGGGTCGGGATCCTGCTGATCCTGGTGTTCGCGTTTCGCTTCCCGATCTTCCCGTCGGGTGGCATGTACAGCGCGCCGCCGCCGACCGGGGGCTTCCCTCGTTTCCTGGACCTTGCGCATCACGCGATTCTCCCGATCCTCACGCTCGTGCTCGCGAGCCTTGGCCCGTACGTGTACGTCGTACGGACGATGACGCTCAACACCGCGCAGGGCGACCACGTCATCGCGGCGCGCGCGAAGGGCGTTCCCGAACGGATCATCTCGCGGCGGCACGTGCTGCGCGTCGCGGCTCCGCCGATCGTGACAGGGCTGATCCTGGGACTCGCCGGCACGCTCGGCGGATCGATCCTGGTCGAAACGGTCTTCGCGTGGCAGGGTATGGGCCGCCTCTACTACGAGGCGATCGCCGGTACCCCCGATGAGATGGTCATTGTCGCGCTGACCTTCGTGTTCACGCTCCTCTACGTCGTCGCGCGGATGATCCTGGAAGTGCTCTACGTCCTTCTGGACCCGCGCGTGAGGTACGACTGATATGGCGATGACCGGCAAGAGCGTGATCAAGGAGCTGTCGTCGAACGGGCCCGGTCGTGTCGGGCTTGGGCTGCTGACGCTGCTGTGCGTCACCGCGATCGTGGTCGTCTTCACGTATCCGCGCGACTTCGGATCCGAGCATTGGGGCAACCCGTCGCGGTGGGTCAACAACCCGCGGTCGGTGCCTCCGGCGTGGACCGCCGCGTTCGACGGCGGGCGGCTGTTCCGGCATCACGCCGTCGCGCTTGGCAAACCGACCGCATCGGAGGCGACCGGTCGCGCGTTCATCCAGCGGTTCGATCTTCCGGTATCGTTCGCCGCTGCCGAGCCTCCCAGCTTCGTCGCGCTTTCGATGCGCGGCTTCGAGTTTCACGCGCGTCCGCCGATCATTTCTGCCGTTGTGATTCGTCCCGACGGCGCCGAAATCGCGCTCTTCCGTCACGTACTGTCGGCCGCGCGCGCCGGAGAGTCGTTACCGACCACGCGCCACACCGATGAACCGTACCGTGTCGTGCTATCGGGCGACGGGTCGGCCGGGGAGGCGCTCGCGCGTCACTTCCGTACGGCGTACGACGTCGATCTGTCGTCCGACCAGCTGCGCGACGACTTCGAGGGGTGGCTGTTCGCGACGATCGTCGACGGGGAGCGCAGCCCGCTCGCTGGCGACTACACGGTGCGCGTAGAGCTCATGACCGCGACGGAGGAGGACTCCGTGGACACGGTCGAAGCGGTCTTCGGCGGCTCGGTGTTCGGCCTGATGGGAACCGACGCTCTCGGGCGCGACCTGGCGATGGGGCTGCTCTTCGGGCTACCGATCGCGCTCCTGATCGGCCTTGCGACATCGACGGTGAGCACTATCATCGGTACGTCGCTCGGGCTGCTGAGCGGGTACGCCGGCGGCCGGACCGACCAGGTGATCCAACGCGCCGCAGACATCGTCGCGAACATCCCGGTGCTTCCGCTCCTGATCTTTCTGGTGTTCATCGGCGGGTCGCAGCTCTGGCTGATCCTGCTGGTCCTGGTCGCGTTCAGCTGGCCGGGCCTGACGATCATGGTTCGAACGATGGTGCTGCAGCTGCGCCACGGTCAGGAGGTCGAGGCGGCCGTGTCGCTCGGCGCGTCCCGCAAACGGATCATCGCGCGGCACGTCTTCCCGCACACCGCGTCGTACATCTTCGCGCAGCTGGTCTTCTTTGCGCCGGCCGCGGTACTGGCCGAAGCGGGCTTGAGCTTCCTGGGCCTGGGCGATCCGTCGATCCCGACGTGGGGTCAGATTCTGGAGCACGGGTTTCGCACCGGCGCGGTGTTCCTGGGGTACTGGTGGTGGGTGATCCCGCCGGGGTTGCTGATCGTGCTGACCGCGGTGACCTTCATGTTCCTGGCGCTCGGCATGGAGTCGGTAGTCGACCCGCGCCTGAAAGGAGCCCGACGGTGAAGTTCCTGGAAGCGACCGATCTGTCGCTCGAGTACCAGACGTCGCAGGGGCCGTTACGCGCCGTCGACGGGGTGTCATTCTCCATCGACGAGCCCGGACAGACGCTCGGCATCATCGGCGAATCGGGCAGCGGCAAGACGAGCATGGTGTCGGTGCTCACGCGCGTGTTCGCGCGAAACGTCGGCGCGGTCGGCGGCCGTGTCGTGATCAACGGACGCGATATCACCGCGCTGTCGATGGAGGAGTACCGCAAGAGCGTCCGGTGGAACCAGATTTCGGTCGTCTTCCAGGGCGCGATGAACTCGTTCAACCCGGTGATCCAGATCGGGTTGCAGGTCGCCGAGCGGCTTCTGATCGACCGACGCATGGACCGCAAGGAGGCGCTCAAAGAGGTCGAGCGGCTGTTCGACCTGGTCGGGCTCGCGCCCGACGCGGTTCGCCTCTACCCGCACGAGTTGTCGGGTGGCATGAAGCAGCGCGCCGCGATCGCGTCCGCGCTCAGCCTGAACCCTTCGCTCGTGATTCTGGACGAGCCGACATCGGCGCTCGACGTCAGCGTCCAGGCGCAGATCATGAACCTGCTCAAGACGCTCAAGTGGGAGCGGCAGCTCTCCTACATCTTCATCACGCACGATATCGCGCTCGCAGCCGATTTGGCCGACACGGTCGCGGTCGTGCACGCCGGAGAGCTCCGCGAGTTCGGCCCGGCCGACACGGTCCTCACCGCGCCGAAGGACCCGTACACCGAGCGACTCCTGTCGAGCGTCCCGCGTCTGCACGGGCCCGACAGGCCCGGCTTCCTGACCGGCGCGCCACCCGACCCGTTCGCCCGGTCCGCCGGTTGCCGCTTCGCCGACCGCTGCCCGCGCGCGTTCTCTCTCTGCACCGTCGCCCCGCCCCCGCTCGTCGACGTCGGCCCCGTGCACACCGCGCGCTGCTGGCTCCACGTCGACGAGTCGCAACGCCCGTCCGTGAACTCACCCCCGGCCGCCGCCGCACCCCCCAGCGACGCCGCGCCGCCGCGTGATGCGGCACCAACCAGCGACGCCACACCGCTCGTCCGCGTGCGCGATCTACGCGTGTCGTTCGCGCGGCGCAAGGGGCTGTTCCGCAAG
>SKVA01000175.1 GCA_007129695.1 Spirochaetaceae bacterium
CGTGTCGTCGGGGCCGACGAGCGACTGGATCGTCCCGATCACGCCCAGGTAGCCGTAGTTGAACAGGAACGCGGCTTCCTTCTGCGTGAACTCCGCGAGCTCGGCTTCGAGCGACTGATGGAACGGCGTGTTGCCGGTCATCATCCGCGAGCCCATCGGAGCGCTGACCCCGTACTCGGCCACGGCGTCCAGAGCGGCCTGCTTGACCTCCGCGCTGTCGGCGAGCCCGAGGTAGTTGTTGACGCTCCACATGACCGTCTCGCTGCCGTCGTACTGCATACGACGCCCCGGAATAGGCGGGAGCGTCGGGCGTGTGAAGTAGTGATCCTTCTGTGCGCGCATGATACCGAAGTACCCGCCGTCGGAGCGGCACTTCTCAAAAATGTCGCGATGTGCGGTTTCGACCGTCGTCTGTTCCTCGACCATAGATTCTCCTAAAAAAGCTCTTTCACGATGCGCTCGACCGTCGGCGGATCGAACTGCGTTCTGGTAATAGTAGCGTCTGGTCGTACCTGCCGGACATCCTCGGCGGCCATAATCCGGGCGAACCCGCCGCCGGTGACGTTCAGCATCACGATCTGATCCGACGCGATCATCCCGGACCGGACGTCGGCGATCAGGTGTGCGATCGCGACCGACGCGGCCGGTTCGACGTCGATGCCTTCGAGTCGGTTGAACAGTCGCGCCGCCGAGTCCGACGCACGGTTGGTGACGACTCCGGTCGTTCCGTCGGTATCGACGAGCGCGTCGTAGAGGCCGCCTACCACGCCGTACGGCGGGTTGCGATTCGCGAGCACCTTCGCCCTGATCCGGGCGATCTGTCGGCGGGCCACGGTTTCGTCGATCGGCAGAATCTGCGGTGATCTGCGCGTCCACGCGTCGTGGATCGGCGTGAACGGCGCGTTCTGACTCACGTGCAGTCGCATCTTCCGGTCGCCGTAAGCGCCGGTGTCGGTGAGCCGAAGATTCGCCTCCCACGCCGCGATCGCTCCGGTACCGCTTCCGACCGCCTGGAAGTAGTGGTCGGGGATTTCCCCGATCGCGTCAACCGCCGACAGCACCGTGGTTCCCATCCCGTCGCGTCGCGCGACGTTCTGCGCGCCGCCTTCGGTGACGAACCCGGGCAGGCGAGCGATCGTCGACGCGAGCGCGATCGCGTCGGAGTAGTCGGAGTCTCCTCCCGCCGCGATCACGCGGACGGTCGGGCCCACCGGTCCGAGCGACCAGATCGCGCCGAGGTTCGCCTCCGGGACGACGACGAGCAGGGGGATGCCATTGCACGAGCAGACCCGGATGAACGCCCGGGCGGTGTTGCCGGCCGACGCGACAACGAGCGTGCGCCGGTAATCCGCCGGGATCCGTGCGCAGACGCTGAACGCCTCGCACTCCTTGAACGTACCGGTGAGCATCCGCGCATCGCGCTCGGGCCAGTAGCCGGAGAACGTGATGAACAGCCGTTCCAACCCCAGGTGCGCGGCAAGGGCGGAACTCTGGTAGGTCACCGGAGCGCTTGATCCGTCGAGCGTACGCCTGATCGGCAACCAGTCGAGGAAGCGGTAGAGCCCGCGGTCAGATGTGTCAGGGGCGAACAGCTTCTGACGGTACATCGCGCGCAGGAACGCGGGCCTGGTTGCGCGCGGATTCGACAACGGAAGGTCGGCGTCGTCGAACTCGGTCCCGGTCTGAAGGCATCGCAGCGAATAGTGCGCGGTCACAAAGGCTCCTACTGAGGACTGAAGATCGCGCCGTTACGGCGCAGCCGCTGCTTGATCTGATCGACCGCCGCGGCCGGATCGTTGTCATCGACAACAACGTCGTACGTCGTGCGGTCGTGGTCAGCGGTTCCGACGTGGACGGTGACGATCGCGTCGGGGTTCACCGGGACGCGCAGCACGTCCAGGTCGGCGGGACGAAACGACACGCCGGAGACGATCAGGATCAACCCCGCGTCCAGAAACAGATGCGCTACCTCGCCGAGCCGTCGCACGTGCTCGTCGCGGCTGACCGGAACCTCCTGGATGTCGGCGCTCACACCGCGTTCGACGTTCCCGACGTAGAGCGAGTACGACAGCTTCCCGTCCTGAAAGAGCCGCTGCTCGAGCCGGTGCGCAACGTCGCGCGTCCGCTCCTGGTCGGTTCCGTTGATCACAACGAACGTCGCGATCTGGTTATAGCGCTCCGCGCGGTCGACCGGCGATATCAGGCTGCGATCCCACGCGAAGTTTCTCAGGCGCACGTTCTCCCGGATCCAGCCGTCGGCGTCGTCGGCCTTTCCGCGGATGATCCCGCCGCCACGGATCTCGTAGTCGTCGACGATGACGAACCTGCTCGTGTACGGAAGCTCCGCGACCGGGTCGAACGCGATGTCGGTGTCGAAGACGAGCTCGACCTCTGCGACCTCGTGTCGCTCGATCTCGCGCTTTCGCCGGCTCGTGCGGAGGTTCGATGCGTTGAGAACGCGTTCGACGCGGTGGATACGGACCGAGTGGCGCGACGTTCCGGTACGGAACAGATAATCGCGGTCGGGAAGCATCGGTTCACGCCCGAGCCAAAAGAGGTTCACGCGCAGCCGGTTCGCGATCTGCGGCGGGCGTTCGTTGGCGCGCGAGGCGACCTGCCCGCGCGTCACGTAGATCTGCTCGGTGAGCGTAAATCCAACAGCGGAGGGAGCCTCTGCGCGAGCCGGCGGATCGGTGGCGAACGACTCGATACTCGACACGGTGCTCCGCTTGCCCGACGGGTAGAACACGACCTCATCGCCCACGGCGAGCGATCCGGTCGCGATCGTCCCGGCTACGATTCGCCGCGAATCACCGAATCGCGTGAACTTGTAGACGTCCTGGACCGGAATGCGCAGCGGAAGCGACGCAACCGCTTCCTGCTTCGGAATCCAGTCGAGCTGTTCGACGACCGTCTTCCCATGATACCACGGCATGCGGTCGCTGCGCGCGACGATATTGTCACCGTTGATGCCGCTGACCGGGATGAACTCAACGGCGTCGGCGTCGATCGAGATGCTCCTGAGGAACCTGCGGTACCGGCGGACGATCCTGCGGTAGGTCTTCGCGTCATAGTCGACGAGGTCCATCTTGTTGACGACGACCGACAGGCGATGGACGCCGAGCATCGACAGAAGATAGCCGTGGCGACGGCTGTTCTCCTGGATGCCTTCGTTTGCATCGATCACCAGGAAGGCAACCTCCGCGCGGCTCGCGCCGGTGACCATGTTCTTGAGAAACTCGATGTGGCCTGGGGCGTCGATGATGATGTAGTCGCGCTCGGCGGTCTTGAAGAAAACGCGCGCCGAATCGATCGTGATACCCTGCGCCTGCTCGTCCTTCAGCGCGTCGATGAGAAACGCGTACTCGAACGGTTTGGAGGTGCGCGCGCAGTCGGCGCGCACCGCGTCGAGCTTTCCGTTCGGGAGCGAACCGGTATCGGCGAGCAGGCGCCCCACGATCGTGCTCTTGCCGTGGTCGACGTGCCCGACGATGACGATCTGCATCTGCGCGCGCTGCGCGGACGGCGATGCTCCGGCTGCTGAACGCGGCGCGGTCGCGGTTGTCTGTCCGTTCATGTCGACACCTACATGTATCCTGATTTTCGTAGCGTCTCGAGCCCGCCGTCTTCGGCGTCCTGAGCCCGACCGCTGCGCTCTGCGACGTTGCGTAGCTGGCCGCTTCGCAGCTCTTCGATGATCTCGGCGGGGTTTCTGGCGTCGCTTTCGATCGGAAACGTGCACGGCGCGCAGCCGAGCGACCTGAAGCGCCGCCCATCGCCCTGGTTGTAGTAGAGGCTGACCGTCGGAATCTGCTCCTGCTCGATGTACTCCCAGATATTGAGCTCGGTCCAGTCGAGCAGGGGGTGGATACGCACGTGCGTTCCGGGCGCGAAGTCGGTCTTGTACTGGTTCCAGAACTCGGGCGGCTGATCGCCGATATTCCAGTCGTTTTTCTTGTCGCGAGGCGAGAAGTAGCGCTCTTTGCTGCGCGAACCCTCCTCATCGGCGCGTACCCCCGCGATGACGCCGGTGAACGGCTTGCCGCTCGTGTCGCGCTCGTACTCGTTACGCTGATGGTTCCAGACCTTTCGGGGACCGGTTCCGTCGAGCGTCGCACGCAGCGCCGCGGTCTTCAGCGTCCCGCAGCACTGGATCCGTGTCAGTTTGCCGTCGGGAAAGGTATCGCCGGCAGCGAGTGCCGCCTCATTCTGTCCGACCACCATGTTCAGACCCCACTCCTGCGTGAGGCGGTCGCGGTACTCGATCATCTCGGGGATCTTGTATCCGGTGTCGACGTGGATTAACGGGAACGGGACGTGCCCGAAGAACGCCTTTCGGGCGAGCCACAGTAATGCTGTCGAGTCCTTGCCGATCGACCAGAGCATTCCGAGCTCACGGAAGCTTGCGTACGCTTCGCGCAGGATATGTACGCTCGTGTGCTCGAGCATCATGAGGTGGTTCATACGTCTCGGGCATAGTACTCATCCCGGCCGACTTGGTCAGCAATTCTGTCGGCCACCGACCGAATTTTAACACAAATTTCATCGGTGTCGTCTGCGCCGGTGCAAAGAGCCCGGCTTCACGCTGGAAATCGGCGGGTGGTCAGCGGTTTGACGACTCCTCTCGGAGCGCCAACAGGAGCTCGATCACCCGATCGTGGTGCCGCGGATCCGATTCGACGCGTCCCCACCCGAACTGGGTCTGGAAGATTCCGTCGTACGCGGAGTCGTGGAACGACCGGAGGAAGTGCGGGATGCCCTCCTCGGTGAGGAGCGCGGACAGAAGCCTCGCCTCCACTTCGTTGTTGAGAATCAGGTCGTCGTCTGTTCGTCGTGCCACGCGCCATAGTACCCCGCACGCTCGACTCGGTAAACCGTGCGGCCGTCTGCCAGGATGGACCGTCGCTGAGTGCTCAAAGCGCTGCGAATCACCAAAAACTCCATCAAAACGTGAGTTGACAAAGCCGGATCATCACGCTATTTTGTTGCATTACATATAGTAGTGGAGGGAACTGATGGAGCTGGTGCTTTGGATCGTCCTTCCGCTCGCTGGGTTACTACTAGGTTGGCTACTACGTTGGTTATATGCCAGGTTTCAACTGTCCGCCACGGAGCAACGCGCCGAGCGGCTCAAGAGAGATGCGGTAAAGGAAGCGGAGGCGCTCAAGAAGGAGCTGATTCTTGAGACAAAGGATGAACTGCTTAACGAACGCAACGAGCAGGAGAAGGCGTTCCGCGAGGAACGCCTCGAGCTGCAGCGGTTCGAGAAGCGACTACTCCAGAAGGAAGAAAACCTAGACCAGAAACTAGCGGGCGTTGAACGACAGCAGGGAGCGTTTGCCGAACGCGAACGCGAAATCGAACGAAGGGAGCGGGTACTCTCCGAGCAGGAGATGACCTGGAAGAACGAGCTCGAGCGAATATCGGGCCTCACGGCAGACGACGCGCGTCGTCAGTTGATCGAAACGCTCGAGAACGACGCGCGCAGAGAGGCGCAGTCGCTCGTGAACAAGATCGAGCAGGAGGCGACGGTCACCGCCGATCGGCGGGGACGAGAGATTCTCGTGTCGACCATCCAGCGGATGGCGAGCGAGGTCAACGCCGAGGTCACCGTTGCGTCGGTCGCGTTGCCGAACGACGAGATGAAGGGTCGGATCATCGGTCGTGAGGGCCGAAACATTCGCACGCTCGAAACGCTGACGGGTGTCGACATCATCATCGACGATACGCCGGAGGCGGTCGTCGTGTCGTGCTTCGATCCGGTCCGCAAGGAGATCGCCCGACGGAGCCTTGAACGGCTGATCACCGACGGCAGGATTCACCCGACGCGGATCGAGGAAGTCGTGCAGAAGATCACGCAGGAAGTGTCGCAGTCGATCTACGACGAAGGCGAAAAGGTCCTGTTCGAACTCGGTCTGCATCAGATGAAGCCCGAGGGTGTGCGTGGTATCGGGCGGTTGCAGTACCGCTCGAGTTACGGTCAGAACGTGCTCCAGCACAGCAAGGAGGTTGCAATCCTTGCCGGCATGCTCGCCGCGGAGCTCGGAGCCGACCCGACGATCGCGCGCAGGGGCGGACTGCTGCACGACGTAGGCAAGGGAATAGAGAGCGACGGCGACACGAATCACGTCGAACTCGGCGTTGAGCTGGTCAAGCGCATCGACGAGGATGAACGCGTCGTCAACTGCCTGGCCGCGCACCACGGCGATGTTCCGCACAGCTGCATCGAGTCGGTAATCGTTCAGATCGCCGACGCGCTCAGCGCGAGCCGACCGGGGGCGCGCAGGGAGACGCTCGACAACTACATCAAGCGGCTCGAAAACCTGGAGAAGATCGCCGAGGATTTCTCCGGGGTTGAGAAGGCGTACGCGATTCAGGCCGGACGCGAGCTTCGGATCATGGTCAACCATGAGCAGGTCAGCGACGACGGCGCGAAGGAGATCGCGAAGGAGATCGCGCGCCGGATCGAAACGCAACTACGCTACCCGGGACGGATCAAGGTGACGATGATCCGGGAGACTCGAATCGTGGAGTACGCTCGATAGTGGCGTCGGCA
>SKVA01000444.1 GCA_007129695.1 Spirochaetaceae bacterium
CCCGGAGCAAACGGCACGGTGACGTTGTAGCCGGCGTCCTTCGCGGCTTTCTCCACCGCCGCGCACCCGGCAAGCACGATCAGATCGGCGATCGACACGCGCGTGCCGCCCGACTGCGCTCCGTTGAACCGGTCGCGGATCTTCTCCAGTGCGATCAGGACCTTCGCGAGCTCTTCGGGCTCGTTGACCGCCCACCCCTTCTGCGGCGCAAGCCTGATTCGTGCTCCGTTCGCGCCGCCGCGCTTATCGGTGCAACGGAACGTCGCCGCCTGCGCCCACGCGGTGAGCACCAGACGCGACACGGGAATGCCGGTCTCCAGGATCTGCGCCTTGAGCGACTTCTGGTCGGCCGGGTCGATGAGCGGATGGTCGACCGGTGGGACCGGATCCTGCCAGATGAGCTGTTCGGCCGGGACCTCGGGTCCCAGATAGCGCGCAACCGGCCCCATGTCGCGATGGGTCAGCTTGAACCACGCACGAGCGAACGCATCCGCGAGCTCCGACGGGTTCTCGTGGAAGCGCTTTGCGATCGGTCCGTAGATCGGGTCGACCTTCAGCGACAGGTCGGTCGTGAGCATCATCGGCGGGTGCCGCTTCGACGGGTCGTGCGCGTCGGGCACCGCGGTCGCGGCCGCGCCGTCTTTGGGCTGCCACTGGTATTTGCCGCCGGGCCCCTTGATCACCTCCCACTCGTAGTCGAACAGATTGTCCAGGAAGCCGTTATCCCACCGGACCGGATGCGACGTCCACGCGCCCTCGATCCCGCTCGTGATCGTATCGGCACCCTTCCCGGTCCCGAACGAGCTCTTCCATCCCAGTCCCTGCTCGGCAACCGTGGCCCCTTCGGGGCCGGGCCCCAGGTGCGAGTCGGGGGCTGCTCCGTGCGCTTTCCCGAACGTGTGGCCACCTGCAATCAGCGCGACGGTCTCTTCATCGTTCATAGCCATCCGCGCGAAGGTCTGCCGGATGAAGTGCGCCGCCGCAACCGGATCGGGTTTGCCGTCGGGGCCCTCCGGGTTCACGTAGATCAGCCCCATGTGGTCGGCCGCGAGCGGGCCGGTCAGTTTCCCGTCGCCGGTGTGGCGCTCGTTGGCCAACCACTCGGACTCCGGCCCCCAGTACGCATCGAGCTCGGGCTCCCAGACGTCTTCGCGCCCGCCGGCGAAGCCGAAGGTCTTGAACCCCATCGACTCGAGCGCGACGTTGCCCGCCAGAATCATCAGGTCGGCCCACGAGATCCTGCGGCCGTACTTCTGCTTGATCGGCCACAGCAGCCGGCGGGCCCGGTCGAGGTTGCCGTTGTCGGGCCAGCTGTTGAGCGGTGCGAAGCGCTGCGACCCCGAAGACGCGCCGCCGCGTCCATCCGACACGCGGTACGTGCCGGCGCTGTGCCACGCCATCCTGACGAACAGTCCACCGTAGTGCCCGTAGTCGGCTGGCCACCACTCCTGCGAGTCGGTCATCAGTGCGGTCAGGTCGCGCTTGACGGCCGCGAGGTCGAGCGTCGCGAACTCCTTCGCGTAATCGAAGCCCTCCCCCATCGGGTCGACGAGCGGAGAGTTCTGGTTGAGCATCCGCAGATTGAGCTGCTCGGGCCACCAGGTTGCGTTCGACTGGACCCCGGCCGCCGTGTGCCGGTGGCTCGCGTGCGTAACGGGACATCGTGCTTCGTTTGACATTGCGCCTCCCAATCAGACCAGGGAGCGGGGCCGGCGCTTCGGCCCCGCACCAATTCTGGTTTGATTACACGATAATACTCCCTTCACATTGATCGTGCAACCGGAGAATCGGGATCGGCCGCAGGCGCGGGAGCGTTTCAGCAACTGCGCTCGAACGCGTCCAGGTAGATCTGCTTGAGTTCCTCCACGAGCGGATAGCGCGGATTTGCACCCGTGCACTGGTCGTCGAAGGCCTCGAGCGCCATCGCGTCGAGCGATGATTCGAACTCGGCTCGGTCAATCCCGTACGCTTCGAGCGTGTTCGGGATCTCGCAGATCCGCTTGATCTCTTCGATCTTGTCGATGAGTCGCTCGACCTGCTCGTCCTCGGTCACCCCGCCGAGTCCGAGGTAGCGTGAGATCTCCGCGTAACGCTCCTTGGCCATCGGATGCGTGTACATCGCGAAGGTGCCCTGCTTGGTCGGTGCGTCGGTCGCGTTGTACCTGATCACGTGGCCGAGCAGGATCGCGTTCGCGCACCCGTGAGGCACGTGGAAGCGCGCGCCGAGCTTGTGCGCGAGCGAATGACAGATCCCCAGGAACGCGTTCGCGAAGGCCATGCCCGCGATCGTCCCGGCGTTGTGCATCTTCTCGCGCGCCTTGAGGTCGGTGTCGCCGTTGCGGTACGCCGCCGGCAGATTCTCGACGACGAGCTTGATCGCCTGGAGCGCCATCGGGCTCGTGTACTCGTTCGCGACGACCGACACGTACGCCTCGATCGCGTGCGTCAGCGCGTCGAGTCCGCTCCACGCGGTCAGCTTCGGCGGCATCGTCGTCACCAGATCGCTGTCGACGATCGCGACGTCGGGTGTCAGCGCGTAGTCGGCTAGAGGGTGCTTCATCCCGTCGTCGTCGGTGATGACCGCGAACGGGGTCACCTCCGCGCCGGTCCCGCTGGTGGTCGGGATCGCGACCATGATCGCCTTCCTCCCGAGTTCGGGATAGGTGTAGATCCGTTTGCGGATGTCCATGAACCGCATCGCGAGTCCTTCGAAGGACGCGCTCGGGTCCTCGTAGAGCAACCACATGATCTTCGCGGCGTCGATCGGCGATCCACCGCCGAGCGAAACGATCACGTCGGGCTGAAACTCCTCCATGACCGCAAGGCCCTGCCTGATGTTGCTCAACGTGGGGTTCGGGTCGACATCGGCAAAGACGCGGCTGCGTATCCCTACCTCGTCGAGCACTTGGATCACCCGGTCGGCGTAGCCCAGGTCGTGGAGCGGCCGATCGGTCACGATGACCGCGCGCTTCTTGCCCTGCAGCTCGCGGAGCGCCGGCGCCATCGAGCCGCGCTTGAAGTAGACCTTCGGAGGAGCCTGGAACCAGAGCATGTTTTCCCGCTTCTCTGCCACGGTCTTCGTGTTCAGCAGCTGCTCCACGCCGACGTTCTCACTCACCGAGTTGCCTCCCCAGCTCCCGCATCCGAGGGTCAACGACGGGGCGAGCTTGAAGTTGTACAGATCTCCGATCGCCCCGTGGCTCGACGGGCTGTTGACCAGGATCCGACCCGTCTTCATCTTCCGGCCGAACAGAGCGATCCGCTCACGATTGCTCTCGTCGGTGTAGAGCGCGCTCGTATGCCCGAGTCCACCGAACGCAACGAGCTCGACTGCTCGATCGACCGCGGCCGGGTAGTCTGCGGCGCGATAGAGCGCGAGGATTGGGGAGAGCTTCTCGTTCGACAACGGCTCGTCGTGGCCGACCGTGTCGCACTCGGCGATCAGCACCTTGGTGTGCGGGTCGACGCCGAAGCCTGCGTTCATCGCTATCGTGAACGCGCTCTGACCGACCACCTCGCCGTTGAGCTTCCCGTTTGCGAACGCGTAGTCGGAGAGCCGGGTCTTCTCTGCGGGACTCACGATGTAGGCCCCGCGCTTGATGAACTCGGCCCGGACCGCGTCGTATACCTCGTCCACCGCGATCACCGACTGTTCGGACGCGCAGATCATCCCGTTGTCGAACGTCTTGCTGAGCAGGATGCTCGATATCGCCATCGGAAGCGCCACCGTTTCGTCGATGACGGCAGGCGTGTTCCCCGCTCCGACGCCGATCGCGGGCTTGCCGGAGCTGTACGCGGCCTTCACCATGCCCGGCCCACCGGTGGCCAGGATCAGGCTCGTCAGCTCGTGTCGCATCAGCGTGTTCGTCGCCTCGATGCTCGGCTCCTCGATCCAGCCGATGATGTCGGCGGGGGCGCCGGCGGCGACCGCCGCGTCGAGCACGATGCGCGCTGCGGCAATCGTTGAGCGACACGCTCGCGGGTGCGGGGAGAGCACGATCCCGTTTCGCGTCTTCAGCGCGAGGAGCGTCTTGAAGATCGCGGTAGAGGTCGGGTTCGTCGTCGGAATCACGCCGGCGATGACGCCGATCGGTTCGAGGATCTTCGTGATCCCGTTGGTCTCGTCGCGATCGACGACCCCGCAGGTCTGAGTGTTCTTGTACGTGTTGTACACGTACTCCGCGGCGTAGTGATTCTTGATCACCTTGTCCTCGAGGATACCCATGCCGGTCTCCTCGACCGTCATCCGCGCGAGCGGGATGCGCTGCAGCGCGGCAGCCATCGCGGCCTTGCGGAAGATCGCGTCGACCCGCTCCTGCGAGAAATCAGCGTACCGCTCCTGCGCCGCCGCGACCCGACGGACGACTGCATCGCACGCCTGTGCCGCGGTCGGTTCATGTACACTCTGCTGTGCTGTCTTCGCCATGCCTGCTCCCTCCCGCGCGGGCAACCCCACGCGTTTTATTACTTTAGTTATCGATATATTCTTATCGATAACTAAAGGAAATATATCTGGCGTGAGGGACTTCGTCAAGTGCATGGAAGGATTTTCGTTGTGATGTGGAATGCTGATGAGATAACCGACCCGGGTCACCCGAGGGAACTCCCTCGGGCAGTACCCGGGTCAAAGGCAGCTGGCTTGGACGCTACCGCCCGCGACCAGGCCTCTGTACCTGATTGCGGAACGCAGGCTCGAACCCTTCGCGGTCGAAGCCACCGGCGAACCCTGAAGCGTCGGCCGCAAGCGGCTCATCCATGGCCAACCTGCGTGCGCCGTACTCGTCGCGGTCGGCCTCGTCGGCGTTGCGTCGAGCACCGTTGCCTGCCCAGCGCGGGAATCGCTGCTCGAACCAGAACTCGTAGGTTTCATCGCCGGTCGCGACCCATATCGGCGCGATGTGCTCTCCGAGCGCGAAGCCACGCACCACGGCGCCGGAGCCGTCGACGAACGGAAGATCGCCGTCGTGGCCGAGCGGCCCCATATGGAGCTCATAGGTTCCCGAGCTCGCGTCCAGGAACCACTCGTTGCGATCGTAGAGCAGCGCCCCTGAAACCGTTCGCAGTTCGCCGCCCCGGGCGACATCACGCCCGAGAATCTCGTCGCCGGCGAACGCGCCGAAAGCCAGCACCGCACCGAGCACGCTCACCATCATCACTGTCCGTGTACGCATTGCGTACCTCCTCAATTAGGTTACGCATAGTATCGATCGACGCGTTGAGCGCGACGTGGAGCGAATGTGAAGAGTTGGTGAATCGCCTAGCAGGCGACGAACGGCTATACGCTCGTCGGGTGACCGGGGAGCAGGACCCGGACGATCGTGCCGTCGGCGTGTGAGCTCGAGATCTCGATCGATCCGCCGTGCAGGTTCGCGATCCTCCGGGCTATCGTGAGACCGAGTCCGGAGCCGGGGCTTGTTCGTGCGTATTCGCCGCGGAACAGTCGATCGAAGAGATGGGGAAGCTCATCGGGTGGGATCGGGGGACCGTCGTTACGAACGACGATCTCCACCGGCCGACCAGTCGGTGGCGCGTCGACGGATCGCTCGGACTGCACACGGATCGAGACTCTACCTCGCTCGGGAGCATGGCGAACCGCGTTCGCGAACAGGTTCGATACCGCGCGGTCGAGCAACGCGTCGTCTGCCCAGATCGTAGCCGCCAACGCGTCGGCCGTGAACGCGATGCGCTTTCGTTCTATCTCGTGACCAAACCGCTGGCGCAGTGTCACGATGAGATCGGTGGTCGCGATCCACGAAGGCTTCAGAACTGCCTCCGGCGACTCGAGCCGCATCAGTTCGTCCAGATCCGCGATCAATGATTCGACGCGACCGAGCTCCGCGAGCGTGCCTGAGATCCGCTCGGGATCGGCGGCGTACACTCCGTCCAGGACAGCCTCGAGCTGGGCGCGGATCGACGCGATCGGCGTGCGTAGATCGTGCGTCACGTCCTGCGCCCACTGTGCCCTGAGCGCGCGCTCGCTCTGCAATCGTACGGCGAGCGTGTTGGCCGCTCGGGCTATGCGGCTGATCTCCTCTGCACCGTGCTCGGGGATCACACCGCGCGCGCTCCCGTCGGCGATCGCGTCAATGCCCTCGGCAACGAGCGCCGCGGGGCGCGACAATGATCGCGCAAAGAGATACGCTACGACCATTGCTGCTGCCAGTGCCACGAGCGCTCCGGCTCCAGACGTGCGGATGAGCGTCTGGATCAACGCGCGGTTGGCGGCATCGTTTCTGAATGCGGCCTGACCGATCTCGACGTGCCCGACCGAGACTCCGTCCTGGTCGATCGCAAGACGCTCCCAGTGCTCGGTGTCGCGCCGCCAGCCACCACCACGGTTCGATGCGACGAGAGTACCGGATCGGTCGTAGACGAACACGGGCACGTCCTGCGGGAGCGAGTCTCCGCCGCGGGAGGCCCCGCGAAGGATCTCGGAGGCTGCAGCCTCCACCATCATCACGCGGCGCTCGCTCCACCGTGTGACCGAATGGTAATAACCGCCGACAAGAGCCACGCCGAG